>NZ_VPDK01000005.1:0-123037 GCF_013417725.1 Acinetobacter sp. YH12233 | reverse complement strand
GAATAATTCAAGTGAATTTGTTTGAAAGAAGAACTTTAAAAGCTTTATTTTCACCCGATAAAATACCCATAAAACAAGAGGAAGCTCATTTGAGCTTCCTCTTGTGAAAAATTGTGGGACAGCAATGGAGGAGTTCCTCACTTTTTCAAAGGGAGGTTAGGAGGGATTTAAAAATTAAAAATAATTAGCTTATTCCGGCATATTTAACCAGTATGGACCCAAAGGTACTTTGGGTAGGTCAAAATGTTCTGGATATTCAGCCTGGATAAAATACAGACCGTCCGGTGGTGCGGTAACACCGGCTGCTTTACGATCTTCTGCTGCAAAAATATGGTCAATATGGTCAACCCCATACATGCCTTGGCCGATTTCCAGCAAACAGCCCATGATATTGCGTACCATATGATGCAGGAAGCCATCCGCCTGAATATCTAGAATCAGATAAGGCCCATGCTGGATCAGGCGGCAGTGACGGACGTGACGTACCGGCTGATTGGACTGGCAGGCTGCTGCACGAAAACTCTCAAAGTTATGTGTGCCTTCAAACTTTGCAGCCGCTTCAATCATCTTTTTGACATCAAGTGGATAGTAAATATGAGTGACCTGTTTATGCAGCAAGGCAGGGCGTACCGGATAGTTATAGACAATATAACGATAACGGCGTGCCTGTGCTTTAAAGCGTGCATGGAAGCCATCATCCATCTCCTTGATCCATTGGATCGAGATATCCTTAGGTAACTGGCTATTTGAGCCCATTAACCAGCCTCGTTCAGAACGCAAGGCATGGGTATCAAAATGTGCGACCATATTGGTCGCATGCACGCCGGCATCGGTTCGGCCTGCACCATGCAGAATAATCGGTTCATCGGCAATTTTACTGAGAACCTTCTCGATGGTTTCCTGAACACTGATTACGCCCGGTTGTTGAGTCTGCCAACCTCGATAATTCGTTCCACAAAACTCAATTCCCACCGCAAAACGCTGCATAATGACCTCAAAACCTGACTAATCGTACCAATGGGCATGCCATTGTTCTACCGTGTCATATTGTAAATACATTTTTAGGGCTTTTGCATAAAGATCAGCATGGCCATAACTTTCATTGAGTAGAATTTTGCAATCATGCACCCATTCAGCAATGGCATAACGCTGATCGGTGGCACCGAAAGGCACTTGAGTAGTTAAGACCGAGATACAGCCTTTGGCATAGAGCTGATTGATAAAATCTACGATCTCTGGATTGACGGCCAGATTGCCGGTTCCAAAGCCTTGCAGGAATAGAAAATGCGGAGGATAGGCCAAAATATTTTTCAGATTATTGAACTGTTGAACTAAATCGATCGGCTGCATCATCAAGCTCATACAGTTAAAATCCAGAGCTTTGGCAATATCGTCTGCTGTAACCTGATGACTTTGCTGGTTGGCCTGAATAGCGATATGCGCATCCAGACCAGTAAAGGCATTCAGCTCAGTGGTATGTTGCTTTAAGGCAGTTTGAGCATGAATCAGTTGCTGATGAAAAGCCAGATAAACACCTGCATTACACTGAGTTACTGAAGCGAGCGCAAAGCTCAGATTGTCCATGGCATCGCTAAATTCGCGTTGCGCATCGCCTTCAGCATTCAGGAGGGGATACTGGCTGCCAGTCAGCACAATATGAGCCGAATTCCCCATAAAATGTGCCAATACTGCGCTGGCATAGCTCAGGGTATCTGTCCCGTGAATAATCACAAAATGTTGTATCTGCTGTTCAGATTGCAGATTTTGGATAAATTGCACCAGTTCTAACCAGTCTGTAGCAGTACAGGCACTGCTGTCCTTAATCACAGGAGCGCAGTAATACTGAATCAACGGTTGATCCGTAGCAAGCAGCTGTTCCAGTTTTGGAATAAATAAATCGGCAGACATAGGGGCGAGCGGGTCACCGACACAGCCAAAGGTGCCGCCCATATAAATCAGTGCAATATCTTTCATCATAAAAAAAGCAGCCAAATGTGACTGCTTTAGTGTAAAGGGAAATTGATTAAGATGCGATTTGATTCAGCAACTGATCGGCTTGCTGACGTTGTGCTGCTGTATATTCAGCTTCACGTTCAGCAATGACTTCACGGGCAGCTGCATAAGCGCCTAACTGGATATATTGCTGTGCCAGCTCCAGGTTAAGGTCCGCTTCATTAACTTCCATCAGCTCCGGGAAAGACTGCACTAATGGATCATGTTGATCGGTTGCTGTAGTTACTGGCGCTGTCGGA
This sequence comes from Acinetobacter sp. YH12233, assembly GCF_013417725.1. NCBI lineage: Bacteria > Pseudomonadati > Pseudomonadota > Gammaproteobacteria > Moraxellales > Moraxellaceae > Acinetobacter > Acinetobacter sp. YH12233. The sequence goes on along the minus strand of NZ_VPDK01000005.1, from coordinate 120,785 downwards.
ATCTCAAAATTCACCCCTGTAGAAACAGGAGCCTCTTTTACAGCTTCGATATTATCAAGTTTGAAATCTAGTCCAGATGTTTCAGACGTAGCAGGTGTTTCAGTTGCAGGCGCTGCAATATCGAGGCTAGACAGATCAAACTCAGTCGCAGGTTCGGCGGTTTTTTCCGCTGCAGGTGTTGGAGTGTCTAGAGAGAAAGAGAAATCTAAAGGCTGGATTTCTTCTGTTGTTGCAGGCGCTGATTCTGTTTCTAAAGATACAGAGGGTTCAAGCTCAAGTTTAAAATCTTGAACAGGTGTTGATTCTGTTGTTGAGGTAAGCTGACTTTCGGTTATTTTACTTTGAAAATCAAATTCTAAAGCATTATCTAGAGTTGAAGATATATCTTCTGACTTAATTGGTTGAGCTACTGGATTTACCGGCTCAAAATTAAACTCTAGAGGCTCAACATTTGTTGCAGATTCAACTGTAGAAATTGGTTTACTTGGTTGAATTTCCTGCTGCATTTGTTCAAATGCAAGTTCATTTGAGGGGGAAGAGGTAGTTAAATCTGCAAATGCATCTATAGATACTGAATTTTCATCCTTAGAAAAACCTTCTACTGCTGAGTCTGAAAAATTGTTTGTATCTTGAGCTATTGTAGTAGCACTTTCAAATTCACGTTTTTTGACTTCAGCCTGAGCCAGAATATCTTCCAGTCCTAGAGAACGGACATGGTTAATCAGCTGTGAAATCGCAAATTCATCTTTTTGCAGGATATGAATGTCGAGCAGTAGTAAATACAATTCATGTTGAGAATTATCGCGATTCAGTGCCTGATTGATTTGCGCTTCAGCTGCAAAGAAATTACGTTCCTGAACCAGACCTTCAATTTTCTTGCGTGTCTCTGCTGATAGAGGCGTTGCTGATTTTTTAACGACTCCGGCTGGCTCGACCACTTTGGTTCTTTGTGAAGTGGATTTTGACGCAGCGCCAGGTTTTTTCACTTTTACAGTTTTAGTTTTTGCTTTATCTGATTCTTGAGCATCTTGTCGTTTTTTTATGACAATTAATACGATGATCAATATCACTAATGGAATCACATAAATCAGCATGTTTTACCCCTTGGGGATAGAGTCATTAAGTTCGCCTATCCCAATAAATCGTCATGTGTAACTTTTTAATTAATTGGCTTTTTATCTGCCTGTTGTGCTTTAAGCTGTTGTTGCAGCTGGGCAAGACGAGCATTTAATAATTGAATTCTGTGATCCTTCTGATTGAGTGCCAATTCTAGTTCAGTTACGTTTCTCTGTAATTTAACGGTTTTTTCACGGGCTGTCATAACTTTTAATGACAACTCTTTCGAAGTTCGATTTTCTTTTGTGTTTGAGTTGGCAGAAACCTGGCCGGAATCACGTTGATTCTCGGCAACCAGGCTCATTTCAGCCTCATTCAGACGATATTTGGTTTTTGCAGCAGGTTTGGAGGGTGCTTGAGCAGACTTAATTGCTGCGGCCTGTATCGGAGTTTTTGCAGTATGGATGGTTGCTAAATTAAGCGCTGCACCTTTACGCAAGCGGTTAGCATCGCCTCCAATAAAAGCATGTTCATTTTCACGCTTGATCTGCTGCATGACCTCACTTACTGGACGCTGCTGTTCATTGGCAATCCTGGAAGCAATGCCCCAAAGCGACTCATTTGACTGTACCACATACGTCGGCTTGATCTGGGTTGAGGTGCTTTGTTTGATGGCTGCCGGCTGTGCCTGAGTTTTAGTCGCTAAATTTGGTTTGTCCTGTGCAGTGCTGGATGCCGCCTGCTTGCGAGCCTGTTGTTCTGCATATTTTTTGACAAGTGGATCACTGGACACCATCTGGTTTTCAGTGCTTGTCGGTGCAGAAACTTGCGCTGAGGCTGCATTTTTATTTGTTATATCTATTGTAATTTCAGCTGGTTTTGTTTCAGCCTGAATTTTTGTAGCTGCAGCCTGTAAGTTTGACGTTGCATCTGCTTGAGCCGCAGTCGTGTGAGCTGCTTTGGATGAAGTATTCACTGGCGCAGTGTTTACATTGCCAGCTTGCTGTGAACTATGACTTGTCGCTGCTACCGCAGTTTCAGTATTAAGTTTTGTTGGGCTTGTGACTTGAGCTGCAATACTCGATGTCGGCTCATGGGTCACAGCAGCTAACGCTGTTTTAGGGATAGAGCTGGCTGATAATGCAGGAGGTGCTGTGTTTTGTAAGGCTAATGGTTTTTCTGCCACAAACGGGGTGGTTGGTTTGGATTGGGCATTGGTATAGCGCGTACTCACCGGTAAGTTCAGGGCAATATCTTTTTCACTCACGACTACGACAGGCGCGAGTGGCTGTTCATTTTGTTTCAGGCTGGCCTGTAACAAATCAGTTTTAGGTCTTAATGCAGTACGGATATGCTGTAGGCGTGCTGCATTGCCCTCTTTGATTTTGACAATGATATTTAATTCACGATCAGTGACCGGGCGCGAGGAGGTAATGGTAATAACCCCAGTACCATTACTGTTGCGACGGGTGAAAAAATTTAAATGACCCGGTGGCTGATGCGATGCGCCCATAGAAATCAGGTCTTCTGGCGAGGCTAAACTTACCTCAATGGGCAAGTTAATATCTGATTGACGGAAATTCATTTCCGCATAAAGCAATTCCCCAGGTGCAGACTGGATTTGTACCGAATCTACATTAATCGCATAGATATTTTGTGAAGCAACAATGGCTAAAATGGCAAGCTTTAATTTGTTATATACAGTCATCTGTGAGCTCAGTCATTATCGCATAGCGAAAATTATAGATTAACGGGATGTTTGTTTTTTGTAAAATACTTACGCAATAGTTACACAAAAAAGCCGATCAATAAAGATCGGCTTCATGCTTTATTTCCTGACGGAAACTTAAGAGTTTTTATAGTCAATCAAGATGCGCAGCATACGACGTAAAGGTTCTGCAGCACCCCAAAGTAACTGGTCACCTACTGTGAATGCACCTAGGTATTCTTTACCCATGTTCAGTTTACGCAGACGACCAACAGGTACAGTTAATGTGCCAGTCACTGCAACAGGAGTCAGATCAGTCATTGAGGCTTCACGAGTGTTTGGCACAACTTTAGACCAGTCATTTGCATTTGCAATGATATCTTCGATCTCATCCAGTGGAACATCTTTGCGAAGTTTCAGGGTTAATGCCTGAGAGTGACAACGCATTGCGCCGATACGTACACAATGGCCATCAATCGGTACGATCTGCTGGTTACCTAGAATCTTGTTGGTTTCAGCCTGACCTTTCCATTCTTCTTTAGACTGGCCGCTTTCCAGCTGCTTGTCGATGTATGGAATCAGAGAACCTGCTAAAGGTACACCGAAGTTTGCAGATGGGAAGCCTTCACCACGTTGCAATTCAGCAATTTTAGAATCAATGTCCAGAATTGGAGAACGTGGATCATCCAGCAAGTCTTTGGTATTGTTATATAAATAACCCATACCAGTAATCAGCTCACGCATGTTTTGCGCGCCCGCACCCGAAGCTGCCTGATAAGTCATGGAAGTTGCCCATTCCACCAGATTGTTCTGGAACAGACCGCCTAAACCCATCAACATCAGGGAAACGGTACAGTTACCGCCCACGAAAGTTTTGGTGCCTTTGACCAGACCGTCTTTGATCACATGCATGTTCACCGGATCAAGTACGATGATTGCTTCATCATCCATACGCAGGGTAGATGCTGCATCAATCCAGTAGCCATCCCAGCCTTCAGCTTTTATTTTCGGGAAAACTTCAGTGGTGTAATCGCCACCTTGACAGGTAATAATGACATCCATTTGCTTCAGACTGTTAATGTCTGTTGCATCCATAAGTGCTGGGGCAGTCTTACCACCAAATGCCGGAGCTTCACCACCCGCATTACTGGTAGAAAAATAGAATGGCTCAAAATGAGCAAAATCATTCTCTTCAACCATACGTTGCATAAGGACGGAACCCACCATCCCGCGCCAACCGACCAGACCTACTTTCATGTCACTTTGCCTCGGTGCGTTAAAAAATCAAAAGGGATTCGAGTGTATCAAAAAGGGACGTGACTGCAAGAGCTACACAATCAAAACATCAATATTCTTGAGCGAAATATCTGCTTTATGATACATACAAAATTGATAAAGCAATTTTTCTTTTATAAAAAATAATAACTTAGTAAAGAGTGTATCTTATGGTAGGGTTTATCCAGATCATGGCAATCGTGGTCATCTGGTTAAGTTTCTGGTCGCTGATTCCCCGAGATGAATGGTGGATTCGTGGTGCAGATTTTCCACGTTTACAGATTCTGGTTTTGGGCTTCATTGCCTTTGTTCTTTTTCTCCTGGTCGATCACCCATGGACGGCCTTCAATCAGCTGCTTTTTGTCGGCCTGATCGCTGCTTTGGCGTATCAGCTGAAAATGGTCTTGCCTTATACCTTTGTTTGGAAAAAACAGGTCAAGCAGGTCAAGCAGGATCAGCTGGATCCGGATCGTCAGATTTCCCTGATTGTTTCAAATGTTCTGACCACCAATACTAAATATCATTTACTGATTGAACAGATCCAGACCCATCAGCCAGACTTGGTCTTAACGCTGGAAACCGATCATGCATGGCAGGATGCGCTGGCCGTCATTGAGCCAGATTACCCCTATCGGGTACCTGTACCTTTGGATAATCTGTATGGCATGCATCTGTACAGCAAACTTGAGCTGAGTGAAACGGAGGTTAAATTTATTCTGAGTGATGAAATTCCCTCGATTCATACCAAGGTCTTGTTACGTTCCGGACAGCCGGTACAGCTCTATTGTCTGCATCCGAAACCACCAAGCCCAACTGAAGCCAAAGATTCAACCTTACGTGATGCGGAATTGCTGATTGTAGGGGACCAGATTAAGGATCTGGATGAAAGCTGCATTGTGATGGGAGATCTGAATGATGTGGCCTGGTCACGCACGACACGTTTATTCCAGCGTATTAGCGGGTTGCTTGATCCGCGTGTCGGCCGACGTTATGTGAATACCTTTCATGCCGATTATCCCTTATTGCGCTGGTCGCTTGACCATGTGTTTCACAGCACCGATTTCGCTCTGGTGCATATGGAGCGTTTAAAACACGTCGGATCAGATCATTTTCCAGTTTATCTGGTATTACAAACTGGCCGGGTATTTGAGCATCATCAGGAAGAGCTGGAAGAAACGGATCAGGATGATCAGGAAGCCAAAGAAGCCATTCAGGAAGGAATTGAAAAGGCAGAGAAAGAAGAGAAGAAAGTCACTGATAAGATTGCGATGGCGTATAAGAATGAGGAGAAATTCTTATAGTTTTAGCTGAAAAGTGTACGATATTGCTTACAGCAGTTTCCGCTTCTTGCGAATGGGCAGCACAGAGGAATCCACGTATTCTAAGCTCATCAGCACAGGGAGTCGAGAAAGGATATTCTCATAAGGAAGACGAAGCTGAATGAAAACATCATGGAAATGATGCTGAAAGGGAAATCACAACAACGAAGAAGCAATTATAACATATGAAAGCACAACCTCATTAACCCGGGTTTTACAGGATGTAGAACCCGGGTTAAATTATTTTGGCTCATTTTTTTTATTATAATTAATTGATTATTAAAATAAAATTTAAATTAAAAAATGGATATTACCTGAATGGAAGTTATGATTTCCGATCATGATTCAGTCAATGAATTCGAAGTGCTACAGCTCTATCTTGTCAATCAATGGTCAGCTGCAGAAAAACCTCAATTGCTTTTAAAGGCTTTGCAGTATTCTCATAGTCTGGTGACGGCACGTATCAACGGTCGGCTGGTCGGCTTGGGAAATGCGATTTCAGATGGTTATCTGGTGGTGTATTTTCCACATTTATTGGTTCACCCGGAGGTGCAGCGACAGGGTATTGGTCGTCTGATCATGCAAGAAATGCTGCAACGTTATTCAGGATTTCATCAGAAAATTCTGGTGACTGATCAGCATGCCACTGAATTTTATAAAGCTCTAGGCTTTGAGCGTGCAGGGCATACACAAGCAATGTGGATTTATCAGGGAACCGATCATTGATTTTTCTTGCCAATAATAGCGTTCATATTAATTCTAGTTCTTAATAGATTTTATCGTAGCCTTCAGGACGGGTCTTAAAGCGACGGTGGAACCACATATATTGCGTCGGTGCAATGCGCAACTGGCGTTCAATAATCAGATTTACCCGGGTTGCATCATCGACTTCATCCGCACTTGGCAGGTTCTCTACCGCAGGCTCGATCAACACACAGTAGCATGGATCTTTAATATCACCAGTTCGATAAAAATAGAGTGGAATGGCAGCGGCCTTGGTCATTTTTAATAAGCGACGATGTGCAGTGACTGTGGCTGCAGGTACTCCAAAAAAGGGTGCCATCACACCCTGTTTTAAACCAAAATCCTGATCCGGACTGTACCAGATAGCATGGCCATTTTTCAGGTTACGCACCAGACCGCGCATATCATCATGGTCAATCTGGTTGGCATAAATGGTGGCACGGCAGCGGTAAATCAGCATATCGAGCAAGGGATTATTTTGTGGTCGATACACCACATCCGGCTCAAAATACTGTGCACATAAATAACCACCAGCATCCAGCAAAGTCGAGTGGGTACCGAGCAATAAAGCCCCTTTACCTTCTGCCTGAGCCTGCTGGATATGTTCCAGCCCTTCAATCTGTACCCGGCCTTTAAACCATTTTGGACAGTACCAGGCATTCAAGGTCTCAAATACACCGAGCATCTGGTCAATAAAGACCATACGAGCATTGTCCTGAACTTCTTGAGCTGACCATTCAGGGAAACAAACTTCCAGATTGCGAAGCGTGGTTTCACGGCGAGATTTCAAATATTTAAATGCTATCTGGCCGAGTAGACGTGCCAGACGATGCTGAGTCGCCCAAGGTAAGATAGCCAGAATCATCAGAAATACAATACCCACCCAGATGCCCCAGTATTGCGGCAACAGGAATGACCATTGAAATTCACCGGGTTTGTATTCTGGCGTTCGACTCATAAATTCAATATTTGAAATCAAAGATGTCAGCAGTGTAGCAGAAGAGCTTTTTGAAATAAAAAACTGTAAAATAAAAAAGCACCTGTACGAATACAGATGCTTAGTGACTAGGCGATTTAAAGATTAGCCTTTGGTCATATTTTCCAGTTCGTCCCAACGTTCCATTTTTTCCAGCAAAATCTCATCAATTTCGCCTAAACGTTCAGAGGCCTTGGTCGCTGCTGCTGCATCTGTGACAAACCACGAGCCATCCGCCAGTTTTTCAGAAAGTTCAGCTTGTTCTTTTTCCAGTGCTTCAATTTCAGCCGGTAACATTTCCAGTTCACGCTGATCTTTGTAGCTGAGTTTTTTCTTCGGAGCCGATGCTACAGGTGTAACTGCTGCTTCAGCTTTGGCCTGAGCTTTTTTGACAGCCATTTTCTGGTCAACCACAGTTTGATCTGGACGTTGTTCCAGATAATCCTGATAGCCACCGACATATTCATCAATATTGCCTTTGCCATCAAAGACCCAAGTCGATGTGACGACGTTGTCCATAAAAGCACGGTCATGCGAGATCAGTAGCAGGGTGCCTTTGTATTCCGCCAGCATTTCTTCCAGCAGTTCTAGCGTCACCATATCCAGATCGTTGGTCGGTTCGTCCATCACGATCAGGTTGGATGGTTTCAGTAATAGTTTGGCGAGCAGAATACGGTTGCGTTCACCACCTGAAAGGGCTTTAACTGGCGTACGGGCACGTTCTGGGGAGAACAGGAAGTCTTGTAAATAGCTATAGATATGACGACGTTGGCCATTCACATCGACATGATCTGAACCTTCCGAAACGTTATCTTTAACTGATTTTTCCAGATCCAGCACATTACGTAGCTGGTCAAAATAAGCAATTTCCAGCTGGGTCCCGGTTTTGACTGTACCGCCATGCTCGATTTCTCCCAGAATGGCTTTGATCAGTGTGGTTTTACCGACACCATTATCACCCACCAGACCAATACGGTCACCACGCATTACCAGCGCCGAGAAGTCATTGATGATCGGTGCATTGTCACTAAACTTCACGCTCAGATGTTCAATCTCGAACACCACTTTACCTGAACGCTGTGCTTCCTGAGTCGACATGTTGACTTTGCCTTGCTGGAAGCGGCGTGCTTTAGACTCTTCACGCAATTCTTTCAGAGCACGAACACGACCTTCGTTACGGGTACGGCGCGCTTTAATACCTTGACGAATCCAGGCTTCTTCTTCAGCCAGTTTTTTCTCGAACAGGGCATTCTGTTTTTCTTCTGCTTCCAGCTGCTGAGCTTTCAGGTCGAGGTAACGTGAATAGTTGCCTTCATAGCTACGCAAAATACCACGGTCCAGCTCGACAATACGGGTCGCAATACTGTCCACAAAGGCACGGTCATGCGAAATAAACAGTAAGGTCAGGTTGTTCTGCTCGAGCAGGAATTTTTCCAGCCACTCGATACTTTCGACATCCAGATGGTTGGTCGGTTCGTCGAGTAACAGCACATCAGGTTGGGTGAGCAGGGCACGTGCCAACAGGACACGGCGTTTACGACCGCCAGATAAATCGGCCAGATCCGCTTCAGGATCCAGTCCCATTTTACTTAGGATTGAATTAACCTTAGTTTCTAAAGCCCAGCCATCCAGCTGATCCATCTGATGCTGCAAATGTCCCATGCGGTCACAGGCTTCCATATCACCGAGCACGCAAGCTTCACTGGCTTCATGGTAAGCACGCAACACTTCTGAAGCTTCACCAGCGCCGTCGGCAACAATATCTGCAACCTTGCCGGAATCCATTGGCACGTCTTGGGCCAGCATGGAAATGGTGATGCCATTTTGTAACGAAACTTCACCACTATCCGGGAGTAAACTTCCTTCAATCAGTTTAAGTAAGGTAGACTTACCCTCACCATTACGGCCAATCAAACATACTCGTTCACCGCGTTCCAAATTAAAGTTGGCGCCGTCGAGCAAGGCAGGTCCGCCAAATGCCAGTTGGACATCCCTTAAAGTAATATAGGCCATAATGTTAATGTTTCCTGAAATCCCAAATGAGGACTTAAAATGACTAAACAACAAAATCTAAATGATCAGGCGTCATTTTCCGCACCCATTGAAGATTTGCAAGTGCGAATTGCATTTTTAGATGATTTAGTTGAACAGCTGAATCAGCAGGTCACTCGCCAGAATCTGGAAATTGCCGATTTAAAAAAACAAATGCAGTTGTTATATCAACGTGTTGAGTCTGCAGACTTGTCCGAAGGGATTGATGCTTTTGATCCGGTCACCAACCGTCCCCCGCATTATTAATTTACAAATAATTTTTAAAAAGAAAACAAAAAAAAGCCCTCCAGTCGTGAGGGTTTTCTTTTAAGTAGGTGAAGCTCGATAAACCTAAACCAAGTCGCTACTTTTATTCCGTCCAAGATGATCTTTAAAATCTAAATATCGTCATGGAAGGAGGAAACTATTTGACCTTTCACACACTTCCTACTCTAATAGTATTTTTCTAGCTCAGTTTTTAATCTTGCCTTATGCGCCAAAAAGTTGTCCTTCTTGATCTCGAAAATAACTTTCCTACAGCCAAACTGTTACGTGACATTGTTGAACATTATCCGACCTTGTATCTGTTTAACTGTGCCGGAAAATTCGAGTTTGCTCTAGAAGAACTGACTGAGTTGGCGAGCTGGATCAGCAGCGGACAAATTATCATTCTGGACGTCCTGGAAGCAGAGCATAAGGAATATGAATATGCCGTGATTGTGGGCCAGCTGATGGCTTTGCTGGAAGCAGATACTCAGGTCGAGCTGATCTCCGCGATGGATAGCAGTGAAATGCTAATGCAGATGCTGCAGGCTTCAGATATTGATTGCAGCCTGATTCAGGTGCTACCAGAGGATGCATCAACAGAGACTCAAGATAAACCCAAAATCCAGTTGCCAAGTATTGAAGCCATTAAAGCTAAACCGGCTTTGCAGCTGGTGAAAAAATATTGTGATGCGCTCGGCAAGATGAGTGGTAAACCGACCACGCTCGAAACCTTAAAAAATTCTGTCACCAATATTCTGCAAGTTTTACCAGGCAAAGCCCAGCATGTAGTTGGCATGCTGATTAATCTGAAAATAGTCAAACGCTATGATGAGCAGATCAGTTTCCGTAAAAAAGTGCTGAAACAGTGGGTGCAGCTGGATCTCAATGACAACCAACCCGCTGAAAAACCAGCTTTGGATCAGGTGATCTCGAAGCTTAATCCTGAAGAGCCTGTAGTTGAACCTGCTCAATCTCCAATCCAGTCTGCCCAGCAAGGTCTGTTCAAAAACTTTAATAAAATTGACCCGGTACAGCTCGAAGTTGCACGCAAGCTGCGCGAATTACAGGGAAATAAGCCTAAAGATATTTATGAATTACGTGATTTGCTCGAGCAGTTATTTCCAAAATCCGATGTCCGTCTTTTACTTAAAGAGTTGATTGAAAAAGGATATATTTATTGGGATGGTCACGAAGTGTTATATAGTCATGAGATGTTTCTAAATTAGAATAATCTCATGAGGGCATATGAAAAAAATACTGTTATTGGATATTGAAAACTTACCTAAAACTGAAACAGAGCTCCTTCAATATCTTGCCCAATATCAATATGTTTATCTGGTCTATGCCAAAACGCCCATGGGGTTTAGTCTGGATGGTGTCGTCAGGCTTGCACCTGCAATCAGTGCAGGAAAACTAAAAGTCCTGAAGATGCCTAAAATAGGTAAAGACGCTGCTGATTTTGGCCTATGTTTTATTGCTGGACAGCTTTCTACCCAATATAAAAGCTCTGAAGTTTGCTTCGAGATTATGTCGAATGACTTTTCTATGGAATATGTGGCGGACTTACTTAAAATTGCCAAATTTCAGGCTAAAGTTATTTCAGCTAAACCATTAGTCAATCCAAATATTGCTCAGCAAATAAAAGCAGAAATAGACATTCAAAAGCTGATTTTTCAATACTGCTCCAATTTAGTGAGAAGTAACTTTTCTAAGCCTGCAAAAGTAGAAACTTTAATCAACTCGCTTAAAGCCAATTTAAAAGTGGAAGAAAAATATGCTCAGCTTTTAGTAGATGAATTAATTAGAATAAAAATTATTAAAAATCAGTCTGGTAAGCTTCAATATCAGACTGCAGCAATTGAAAAATTTTATAAACAGCATTTAGCTACCGTCGAAACCGTCGAAACCGTCGAAACCGTCGAAACCGTCGAAACCGTCGAAACCGTCGAAACTCAAGATGAAGTGACTGAAAGAAAATTAAGTCATTTACGTCTGCGCCTGATGCCTTATCTCAATGTTTTTGCAGAACGTCGGCCTAAATTTATTGCCAGTTTCGAGGCGTTACTAGAGCGATGCGTGCCTAAGGAAGAGGTACGAGAATCACTCGATTTACTCATCAAACATCAGCTAATACAGTTAAATAAACGGGAAATTATTTATAGTCCGCAGCTGCTGGGAAATTAAATTTATCCAGCGGTGCTTGCCTTTTATAGCGGGCTTATGCAAATCTAATATAAGAACATAAAGGTTGAACTATGGAAAATACCGGAATCTGGGTGGCAGTTGTCATCATCGTTTTCGTACTGGGGTCTATTTTTGGTCTGCGTGTGAGTCCTAGAGAAAAGGCATTAGGACTTATGCGTGATAAAGCCCGCAAGATGGGCTTACATCCACGTCTGGTGGTTGCACCGGACTGGACCAATATTCCCAAGGTGACTGAAAGTCGTGCCAGTATGGTGGCCTATTATAGTGTGCTGCTTCCAGATGCCCGTTTACCGCTGATGCGTGCCCGCGTGGTTGATAACAAACTTGAACTGGTGTATGGGGATGACAAATTTAAAGATTTTCCCATTGCATTAAAGGGCATTTATGCTATTGATATGCAGGCAAACTGTGTAGGACTCTATTGGGATGAAGAATCTGATCTTAGAGCCACACAACTTGATGACATCAAGGCACTATTACATTCTTTGGCTGAACTTTAATTTTAGAAATAAACAGGATTAAACGGTTAATATGGCGAACGCTCCTCGGTCCACATCAAAAAGCAGCACGGCGAAGTCTTCCGACGCTGGAAGTAAACGTGCCTTGGTGATTGTGGAGTCGCCTGCAAAAGCGAAAACAATCAACAAGTATCTCGGTTCAAACTACATCGTGAAATCCTCGGTGGGTCATGTGCGTGACTTGCCAACGGGCGGCTCTGCGAAAACTGCAGAGAAAAAACCGGTGACCCGAACCAAGCTGACTGAAGCAGAAAAAGCGGAAAAATCACAGCAGGCGTTGATTAACCGGATGGGTGTCGATCCAGAACATGACTGGAAAGCCAAATATGAAGTCCTTCCGGGCAAGGAAGGCGTAGTCGCTGAACTGAAAAAACTGGCATCGCAAGTCGATGAAGTGTATCTCGCAACGGATTTGGACCGTGAAGGGGAAGCGATTGCCTGGCATTTAAAAGAAGTGATCGGCGGCGATGATTCACGCTATCAACGTGTGGTCTTTAACGAAATTACCAAAAATGCCATTCAGGAAGCGTTTAAACAGCCCTCACGTCTAGATACCAATAAGGTCAATGCCCAGCAGGCACGCCGTTTCCTGGATCGTGTCGTCGGCTTCATGATTTCGCCACTGCTATGGGAAAAAATTGCCCGTGGTCTGTCTGCGGGGCGTGTACAGTCTGTCGCTGTAAAGCTGGTCGTGGAACGCGAACGTGAAATTCGTAAGTTCATTCCTGAAGAATACTGGCAGGTTTTTGCAGATACCAAATCCAAGAAAGATGATATTCGTCTGGAAGCGGTCAAGCAAAATGGCAAGACTTTAAAGCTGCATAATAAAGCTGAAACAGATGCTTTACTGAATCTGATTAAAGACGCTGAATATAAAGTTATTAGCCGTGAAGATAAGCCGACCAAGGTGAATCCAAGTGCGCCGTATATCACGTCTACCTTGCAACAGGCCGCAAGTACCCGTCTAGGTTTCTCGGTAAAGAAAACCATGATGCTGGCACAGCGCCTGTATGAAGCTGGTTTCATTACCTATATGCGTACTGACTCCACCTTCCTGAGTGATGATGCAGTCAATATGGTGCGTGGTCATATCGAGTCTGAATATGGCGAGAAATATCTGCCAGCCAAGCCGAACCGTTATGGTAATAAAGCTGGTGCGCAGGAAGCCCATGAGGCCATTCGCCCATCCAATGTGGCATTGAAAGGCGATAGTCTGGCTGGAGTGGAACGTGATGCACAGCGTCTGTATGACCTGATCTGGCGTCAATTTGTAGCTTGTCAGATGACACCAGCAGAATATTTATCATCGACTATTTTAGTGGATGCGAATGGTGTTGAACTGAAAGCCAAAGGTCGTACTCTGGTATTTGATGGTTTCACCAAAGTTCGTGGCCAGAACAAATCTGATGATGATGTACTGTTGCCTGCTGTGAAAGTTGGTGAAGTGCTGAAGCTGGAAAAACTAGATCCATCTCAACATTTTACCAAACCACCGGCACGTTTTACTGAAGCATCATTGGTAAAAGAGCTTGAGAAAAAAGGTATTGGTCGTCCTTCGACTTATGCTGCCATTATCTCGACCATTCAGGATCGTGGTTACGTAAAACTGGAGAACCGTCGTCTCTTTGCCGAGAAGATGGGTGAGATCGTCACCGATCGTCTGGATGAAAGCTTCAATAACCTGATGAACTATGACTTTACTGCAGACCTTGAAGGTCAGCTGGATAAAGTGGCAGATGGTGAGCGTAACTGGAAAGATCTGTTAGACAGCTTCTATGGTGACTTCAAAAAACGTCTGACCAATGCTCAGGGTGAAAACGGCATGCGCCGCAATCAGCCTGTCGAAGTTGAAGCAGTCCATTGTAAAGAATGTGACCGTCCGATGCAGATCCGTACCGGTACAACAGGCGTATTCCTGGGCTGTTCGGGTTATAACTTGCCACCGAAAGAACGTTGTAAAGGTACATTGAACCTGACTCCGGTTGAATCTCTGGCTGCACTGTCTGATGATGATGCAGCAGAAACTGCTGACCTGATGTCGAAAAAACGTTGTCCAGTCTGTGGCACTGCAATGGACAGCTATGTGATTGATGGCGGTCGTAAACTGCATATCTGTGGCAATAACCCAGACTGTGCCGGTTTTGAACTTGAAGAAGGCGAGTTTAAGATTAAGGGTTATGATGGCCCAACCATTCCATGTGATAAATGTGATGGTGAAATGCAGTTGAAGACAGGTCGTTTTGGTCCTTACTTTGCCTGCACCAGCTGTGACAATACCCGTAAAGTGTTGAAGAATGGTCAGCCTGCGCCACCGCGTGTTGATCCGATCAAGATGGAACACTTACGTTCAACCAAACACGATGACTTCTTTGTCTTGCGTGATGGTGCAGCAGGCCTGTTCCTGGCAGCAAGCAAGTTCCCTAAAGTACGTGAAACTCGTGCACCAAAGGTCGCAGAACTACGTACTGTTGCAGAACAGCTTGATCCGAAATATCAGTTTATTTTGAAAGCGCCAGATGAAGATCCTGAAGGTAATCCAACTTTGGTGAAATTCAGCCGTAAGAACCAGTCGCAATATATTGGTTCAGAAACGCCTGAAGGCAAGCAAACCAAATGGTCTTTGGTTTACCAGGACGGAAAATGGGTTGAAGCCTAAAATCTAAAAGTAAAAAATGCCGACATCAGTCGGCATTTTTTATGGATAATAGAAAGCTATAAAAACAACAAGCTAAGTTGATTTTCATCTATGTGGAAAAAAATTCGAATTCTGATTTTATTGCTGATTCTATTTATTGTAGCTGTAAATGCCTATCGTGATCAAAACCAGAACTGGACCAAGCCAGTTTTTGTTTTGTTGCATCCAATTAATGCTGATGGCTCGACAGCTACGCAACAATATATTCAACAGCTTTCAGCGCAAGATTTAAATGGTGCACGAGCATATCTGGAAACAGCTGCACAATATTATCGTGGCCAGCCAACTTATTTCTACTTTAATCTTGGACGTGAACTGAAAGAATTACCTCCTAAAGTTCCTGAGCAGGCATCGATTATCGATACCATATTTTGGAGCCTGAAATTCCGTTTCTATGCCTGGCAACAGCAGCAAAGTTCTGATCCTTCAGCCAATGTGACCTTATATTTAAATTATTATGATCTAGCACAGCACAAGGTCTTAAAGCACTCAACTGCCTTGCAAAAAGGTCGAATTGGATCAGTGAATCTGTTTGCTTCCAAGAAACAGACTGAACAAAACAAGATTGTATTGGTGCATGAGTTGTTGCATGCCTTTGGTGCTAATGATAAATATGATCTGGCTACTGGTCAGCCAATCTATCCTGCTGGATATGCATTTCCAAATCAGCAACCTTTATTTCCTCAAGCGAAAGCAGAGCTAATGGCAGGACATATTCCAACCTCTCAAACAGCGAGCAAAATGCCAGAATCTCTAAATCAGACCCTGATCAATGAAATCACTGCGATTGAACTCGGTTGGAAACGCTGATGTGGATAATGCTGAATTTATCCACAACTTTAGTCGGGCTTGTGGATAAATTTGATACAGATTCATAAAGTTATCGATAGACTGAAACTCCTGACCATAAAACAGTAATAATTGAGAGAAATATGCCTACTTTTGTCCTGGCACCTGATTCCTTTAAGGAAAGTATGACTGCCGAGCAAGCCTGTCAGGCCATGCAACGCGGTATTTTTCAGGTCTTTCCAGATGCACGCTGTATTGCAGTACCGATGGCAGATGGTGGTGAAGGAACAGTGGATGCCTTGCTGCATTCGCTTGAGGGACAGTGTATTTCCTGTACTGTGACGGGGCCTTTGGCAACCCAACAGGTTTCGACTTATTTTGCGTTGGTGGATCAAGGGCAAACAGCAATCATCGAAATGGCCAAAGCCAATGGCATTCATTTGCTAGAACCTTCTCAACGTAATCCAATGCTGACCTCGACCTATGGCACGGGTGAGATGATTAGGAATGCGTTGGATCTCGGTGTAAAGAAAATCATTATTGGACTCGGTGGCAGTGTCACCAATGATGGTGGTGCTGGGATGGCACAGGCGCTGGGTGTGCAGTTTTTTGATACTACAGGTGAGCAGATCCAGGTTTGTGGCGGTAACTTAAATCAGATCGAGCGAATTGATTTTTCTCACTTGGATCAGCGGTTAAAAAATACGGAAATTCTGATTGCATCAGATGTGAATAATCCGCTGTGTGGACCAAATGGTGCTTCGGAAATTTTTGGACCGCAGAAAGGAGCAATGCCAGAAATGGTGCAGCTGCTGGATCAAAATCTCAGTCATTTTGCTGATCTGGTAGAAGCTGGTTTAGGTATTTCCAAAAGAAACATTCCGGGTGCGGGTGCAGCCGGTGGCTTGGGCTTTGGCCTGATGGTTTTTGCTGAAGCAAACCTACAATCCGGTGTGGAATTAATTATTCAACAAAGCCGTTTGGCTGAAAAAATTGCTCAAGCGGATTATGTGCTGACCGGTGAAGGTAAAATTGATCATCAGACAGCTTTAGGTAAAACACCTTTTGGCGTGGCTCAGGTTACCAAGCAATTCAATAAACCAGTAATTGCGTTTGCAGGTCTGGTCGGTGAGGGGATTGAATCATTGTATGAGGAAGGATTTAGCCAAATTGTGGGAATTAATCCGCCGGGTTGCTCATTGGGAGAAGCATTAAAAAATGCTGAGCAAAACCTGGAGCAGGCTTGTGCTCGTGTTATGAAAGAAATTAAAACAAAGCTGGAACAACAAAATAGATAAATTTTTATGAGCTAACCTAGCTGAATGCCCGACCTCATTTATAGGTGAGTGAACTTATGTGGGGTGCGTAGGTGCATTGTTACTTTGACGGAGCAAAGTAACCAAACTCCTGTGTTATTCAGATGATACATCCCTGCATCACTGAATAACGGCGGCATCCATGCCGCCTGGCCGGATTCAAATGCTTTCTGGAATATTGATGATAAGTTTTCTAGGGACAGCTCTGTTAAACTACACCCATCCACAGAATGATGAGTGACCATGAGTTTAGCCGCCCTAATTGATGAACTAAATCCCCAACAGAAGCAAGCTGCGACGACTGATGCCAAGCATAGTTTAGTCCTGGCTGGGGCGGGCTGTGGTAAGACCAAAACCATTGTGGCACGTGCGGCGTATTTGATTGATCAGGGCGTACCAGCCAATCAGATCCAGATTCTAACCTTTACCCGTCGTGCAGCCAGTGAAATTGTGGCGCGTGTGGAGCTGGCATTGGGTGAACAGGCTAAAGGCTTGCGAGCATCAACCTTCCACACCTTCTGTATGTATTTATTGCGCCGAATTCCCAAAGCATTTGGTCTGGAACAATTTTCAATTATCGACCGTGATGATCAGTTGATGATGTTTCGCCTGATCCGCGGTCGTGATGACAAGAACAATCCAAATCATTTGCCGAAACCACAAGAACTCTGTGATCTCTATTCCTTTGCTCGTAATACCCGTCAGAAACTGAGCCTGGCTTTGGAAAAACAGATGCCGGAATACCTAGCACTCAAAGACCAGATTGCCGACATTATGAAGGAATACGAAACACGTAAAAAAGCACGTAGTTTCCTCGATTATGACGATATCCTGGCAGTCGTTGCTACCGCCTTGGCGCAGTCAGAAGGGCTGGTTGAATATGTCTCTTCGATCTGTCGCCATATGCTGGTTGATGAAATGCAGGATACCAACCCATTGCAATGGGCCTTGCTGGAACCGCTAAAAGATCAGATCAGTCTGTTTTGTGTTGGCGATGATGCGCAGTCGATTTATGGTTTCCGTGGCGCAGACTTTGAAAATATTCATCATTTCAAGGAACGTGTGCCAGACGCTCAGATTTTCAAATTAGAAAAGAATTACCGTTCGACTCAAGAGATTTTAGACCTGTCCAACTGGTTGTTGGACCAGTCCGAAATTAAATATGACAAGCGTCTGGATGCATATCGTGGCGAAGGCATCAAGCCGAAAATGCATATCTTCCCGAACGAATTTGATGAAGCCAAATGGATCGCGATCGATATTAAAGAGCGCCATTATCTACAAGGCAGTAAATGGTCAGATCATATGGTGCTGGTACGTTCCAGTTATGCAGCGCGACATATTGAAGCAGCCTGTATCGCGGCCAATGTACCGTATCGCTTTATCGGTGGGATGAAGCTATTAGAGACCGCACACGTTAAAGACTTGTTGAGTTTATTACGTGTGGTTGCCAATCCGCTGGATGATATTGCCTGGATGCGTTTCCTGACCCTGTGGAATGGCGTTGGTGATGTGGGTGCCAGCAAACTGTCACAGCAACTGTTGGCAGAACCTGAGATGGATATCCTTGCATACAAGCTAGAAAAGTTTGGCAAGATTCCGTTGGAATCCATTCTAATCATGAAGCAGATGGCTGTCCTAAAAACTGAAGTTGAAGCCTGTGTCAGTCTGGGTATTCAAGCCATCGAAAATCAGCTTGCTGAAAACTATAAAAAAGACTGGAATCGCCGTCAGGGTGATTTTGAACTGGTCAAACAGTTGGCTTCCAAACATGCCCAGCTGAGCGAGTTCCTTGAAGAATATGTACTCGATCCGGTCTCTATTTCCGAAATTGAACGCCAGTCGGATACGGATGTGGTGACCCTCATTACCATTCACTCGGCCAAGGGTACGGAACAGAAAGTCTGTTATGTGGCTAATGTTACGCCGGGACAATATCCGCATGCACGGGCGCAAGGGGATTTTGATGATGTCGAGGAAGAGCGGCGTGTATTGTATGTGGCGCTGACTCGTGCACAGAATGAACTGATTCTGACCAAGCAAAACCTGAATCACTGGGCGCGTGAAACGGTAGATGAGCAGGGGCGTAAAATTGAAAGCTATTTTCTCAATGATTTGACCCGCAATTTATGTGTCACAGAAACTCATTACAAAACCCGTCAACAGACTGTGAAAAGTGCTTTAATTGAGCGCCAGTCGATTAATTTAGATTTTGGGATTGATCTCGATTAAACTATCCCTTCTGGGTTTGACGCAAAAAGTAGAGTAGGCACGTGCTTTTTGATTATTTTTGCCTATCTTCTTAAGGTTATCCGATGAAAATTTTAGTTCGTAACTTGGCACGTACAGTAACAGAAGCTGAATTACTGACCCTGTTTCAGCAATACGGTACTGTTGAATCTTGTACGCTGGTCATGGATGCAGAAACAGGTAAGTCTAAAGGTTTTGCTTTCGTAGAAATGCCACATGGCCGTGAAGCTGTCAAATCAATTAAAGGTTTAAATACACTGCGCCTGCATGGTCAGGGGATTCGTGTGAAGCAAGCTGAAGAAAAGCCACAGGCTTAATAACAGCTGATAAAAAAGAGCATGTGTGATGCTCTTTTTTTTTGCCTTTAAAAAGGCTTGGATTTTTTACTGAAGGGTTAATATCAGCAGTCTGAAGTATCAAGATTATGCAGAATAGATCGACAGCGTAGATAATCTTGCATTGCGTAATGCGGGCGTACGTTTTACTTTATAAGAGCCAAAATTTGTTTTAATGCTTAGGAAATTTCGATGACACGAGTTGCTCGCTATCATGCGGACCGTACCAATCAAAAACTTTATTTCGCCCGTCTGGCCTGTCAGCAGGCTGAACAGACTGATCATGTGCAGCAGGCACAAGCTTATCGTGAAGCTGCTGTATTCCATCTGCATGGGGCACTGTTGGCCTTTTTACAGGAACTGGTACGCTATTACCGTCTGAATGACCTGAGCCCGACGCTGAAATCGATTGAAGAACTTATGGCGGCTAAGGGTCAGGTGTCACCTGAAGTGACCGTATTACAGCATTTATCCAAAGATGGTTTTCTTGCTGAACTGAAACGTGCTTACCGTCTCTGCCAATATGCGCCAGAGCCAAGTTCGCCACAACCCGAAGACGAAACTTCTTCAAATCTCATCATTAAAGTCACACAGACACCACAAGCCTGGTTACCTGATACTGCTATATTACGAGAATGGCATCGTGACCTGACGCAGCTTATTGATGGTTTTCGTAATGAGATGGTTGAATTTTAATCTGATCAGCTGTACTTGAAATTGCGATTATTAACCCTATATCAATTACTCTAATGATGCAAAGTGCAATTGCTCTTTGCCACCATGTTGAACATGGAGGATATATGTCTATAGAACAGTTGAAAGATTTATTTGGTAATCAAGACGCGATTTTGGAACTCGTTCAACTTGAAGGTGGCGCGTTGGCATTACGAAATGCGGGCTCAAAAAAACAGCCATTAGTCATGATTCAGTTTAATGACGAGGTGAAAGCCCTGTTGGGTGATCAAACGCCTGTGATTGCACAACACATGATTCAGGCCGCTTTATATGGTTTGCTGGAACAGCAGGTCAATGAATGGCAAGCTGAAGTTGTGGATGAAGAGCCCAAATATATGAGTTAAATTGCCTACCTTGGCGAGCAGGAAAGCACACTTGAAGTGTGCTTTTTTTGTGTTTATAAAATGAGAAAAATAGAGAATAAGAGAAAAATTAAGTCGGTTATATTAAAGAAGCAATTTTAAATTTTATTAACTTAAGATCCGATAAATTTCAGCTAAATCAATAAAAAAAAAGAAGTTGCCAATTTTGACAACTTCTTTAAGAAATCAGCCTGAATAATGCGTAGGTGGATGGTTATGCGCAATCTCGATCTGGTTCAAAATATGATTGCTCATATTTCTCGCCATTTCCTCTTTGGCATAGTACACCTCGCCAATATTGTCACGGCGAATCACTTCGGCTTCTTCCTTGCTTTCCGCACATAGCAGGATCTGAATAGCAGGGTTTAGGGTCTTGGCAATATCCACGATTTTATGAATGTCGATAATGTCCATCGGGGAGATCACGAGCAAACGTGCATGCTGAATATGTGCTTGAATTAAAACGCTAGGTTCAGTGGCTGCACCTGAAACGGCAGCAATGCCCTTAGCACGTAAATTTTCTACAATCTCACGATTTTCTTCTGCGATCACGACTTTAATGTTTTGATCCATTAAAGAGCGAGTGACACGACGACCGACCTCACCATGACCAATCATCACCACCTGATCGCGCAGGTAGTCCTGTGAGACCTCATCTGGAAGCATCGCTAATGGGTCACCACTACGTTCAAGTAAACGTGCCAATGACGAGCGCTCACGAATCCATGTTTGAACAGGTTCAATTGCAGAAAAAATAAATGAGTTCAAAGTAATTGAAATGAGTGCACCTGCCAAAATTAGGTTTTGACCTTCAAGCGACAGTAAGTTTAGTGACACGCCAAGCGCTGCCAAAATAAATGAGAACTCACCAATTTGTGCAAGCGATGCCCCAACTGTAAGAGCAGTATTGATTGGATAACGGAAGAATAAAACCAATGCCATGGCCGCAATGGTCTTACCAATCATAATAATGCCAACAACAGCGAGTACATGCAGGGGTTGTTCAATCAAAATTCTTGGGTCGAATAACATCCCGACCGAAACGAAGAACAAAATTGAAAAAATTTCACGCAAAGGCAATGTTTCTTCTTCTGCGCGATGGCTAAAGTCAGACTCTTTAACCACCATCCCCGCGAAGAATGCACCGAGTGCCATCGAAACACCAAAAACTTTATACGCACCGAACGCAATCGAAATTGCTGCTGCAACCACTGTTAAGGTAAACAATTCACGAGAACCTAGGCGAGCAACAAACTGCATGATCATTGGAACAAGACGTTTGCCCACAATCAGCATAAAGGCAATAAAGCCAACAACTTTGACTAAGGTAATGCCTAAAGTGAGCCAAATATTATCATCAGTGGCAGTACCTTCAAGTGCTTGACCACCGAGTAAAACGGCAGTTGCAGGTAAAAGGACTAAGGCCAAGACCATGACGAGGTCTTCAACCAAAAGCCAGCCGACCGCAATTTTCCCGTTAACGGAGTCGAGTAAACCTCGGTCACCGAGTGCTTTGAGTAAAACGACAGTACTCGCACATGACAGGCTAAGACCAAAAATTAGTGCAGAGCCAAATTCCCAGCCCCACATCATCGAAACGCCAACACCGAGTAGGGTTGCAACGGCAATTTGTAATACAGCACCTGGTAAAGCAATGCGTCGTACTTGCATTAAATCATTCAGCGAGAAATGCATCCCGACACCAAACATCAGGAACATGACGCCAAGTTCGGCCAGCTGGTTCGCCAGATGCACATCTCCAACCACGCCTGGGGTGTTCGGGCTAATCAGAATCCCGGCAACCAGATAACCAATCAGTGGGGGAAGGCGTAGACGTGCAGCGATATAGCCAAAAACCAAGGCCAAGCCAAAACCGACAGCTAACAGGATAATGAGCTCTACGTCATGTGGCACTAAACACTCCTTTAAAATGAATTTTATGAAATTTCAGTTTTTTATGGGAAATAAGCACAGAAAATGCCAGAAGAAACAGAAAGTTTATCAAGCCGCATAAAAAAAATGCAAAAAAAAACGACCGGGAAGGTCGCTTTTTTCAAAAAACTAAAATTATTTGATTTTAGCTTCTTTGAAGATTACGTGTTGACGGATTTTTGGATCAAATTTTTTGATTTCCATTTTTTCCGGCATAGTACGTTTGTTCTTAGTAGTGGTATAGAAATAACCTGTACCAGCTGAAGAAACTAAGCGAATCTTATCACGCATTGTCCTGACTCCTTACTTAGATCTTTTGACCTTGAGCACGAAGGTCAGCAACAACCTTTTCAATGCCCAATTTGTCGATAATACGCATACCTTTAGTGGTTAAACGAAGACGTACAAAACGTTTTTCGCTTTCTAACCAGAAACGGTGGTGGTGCAGGTTCGGCTCGAACCGGCGCTTAGTTTTGTTGTTGGCGTGTGAGACGTTGTTACCAACGACTGGACGCTTGCCGGTAACTTGGCAAACCTTAGACATGGTGTAACTCCATTGATTTAGCCAACAGCAAATCTGTATGGCCAGTCAAAAATAAACGGATTGAATTCATTCAAGGGGCGTTTTATATCAAAAATGCGCTTAAAAGACAAGCGATTTTGTCTAAAACGAAGCATGAGCCCGTGTGATAGCTCATGCCTTGATCATTTATCGAAGAAGTGTCTTCGAAATCAGCTTATGGATCGGCTTATTAAACGGAGGCAGAATGTATTTCAAGCTATACAGCTTAGGATTGGACATTACAGACCGTTCATGCGACAAACTGAAGAAGCCTTCTGGCCCATGATATTTACCCATACCGGAAGCACCGACACCACCAAATGGCAGGTCATCCTGTGCGACATGGGTTAATACAGTGTTTTGCCCGAAATGCCCTGAATGGGTACGCTGTGCGACATAATCAGCACGCGCCTGATCAAAGTCGAAATAGTATAATGCAAGTGGACGCGGACGGCTATTAATAAAGTCGATAACGTCGTCAATTTGATCATATTCCATGATCGGCAGCAGTGGACCAAAGATTTCATGCTGCATGATCTGCATGCTTGGCATAACATTGGTCACGATGGTCGGTGCAATTTTACGCAGGTCTGCTGGCGATTCATTACGTGGATTGATTTCAATAATCTGCGCGCCTTGCTCACGGGCATCATCCAGATAACCTTGCAAACGATTGTACTGCTTGTCATTGATAATCGAGGTGTAATCCTGATTATGGCTGATGTCCGGATACATGCTTTCGACACAGGCTTTAAAATGATCGATAAACTCGGCAGTTTTGCCACGCGGCAGGAACATATAATCCGGTGCCACGCAGGTTTGACCCGCATTCCAGAGCTTGCCCACGGCAATACGCTGAGCCACATCACGCAGGTCAATGGATGGATGCACTAGTACAGGGGATTTGCCACCCAGTTCCAGAATCACAGGTACCAGATTTTCCGCAGCTGCTGCCATCACGGTTTTACCCACAGCCGTTGAGCCGGTAAAAATCATCTTGTCAAAAGCCAGTCGGCAGAAGGCATCAGACACCGTACCGCCACCATTCACCACGGCAACCAGTTCTTTAGGAAAGGCTTCAGCTAAGGCTTTTTCCAATACCTTGCCAAAAGCAGCCGATGAACTGGAAATCTTGATCATGGCATGGTTACCCGCAGCCAACGCACAGATCAGAGGGCCGATGGATAATAATAAAGGGTAGTTCCACGGTGCGATGATGCCGATCACGCCCAGAGGTTGATACTGTACCCAGGCTTTTGCCGGCTGGTGAATAATACCGACATGACGCTTGGATGGTTTCATCCAGCTGGTCAGGTTTTTGCTGTAATATTTAATATGTTCAAGACAAGTCAGTAACTCGCCAATTTTGGTTTCCCCGATAGAGCGGTTACCATAGTCTTGATTAATTGCATCGGCAAATTGATCTTGATACTTAACTAAGATACGCTTAAGCCGAGCTAAACGATCGATACGTTCCTTTGCAGTCGGCAGTGGGTAGCGTAAGTAGGCGTGTTTTTGTTGAGCCAGAATTTCATTGAGGTGCTGGCTATCAAGAAAATGTGGTGTCATTGAAGTTGTTTTTGTGTGACTGTTCATGCCGCACTACCATTATTCAAAATCGATTAATTAATTTTTAGAGCAAATACTCTAATTAGTCAAGTTACTTTGTGTGTTAGTCTACTAATGCATGAACTGAATGGTTATTTTAGGATGTCCCAAACCAAAACGTTAAAAACCAAAGAGCGTATCTTACAGCTCAGCTTGCAGTTGTTTAATGAACGTGGCGAACGATCTGTAACCACCAACCATATTGCTGCTGAACTCGGCATGAGTCCGGGTAATCTGTATTATCACTTCCGTAATAAAAATGAAATTATCAAGGAACTGATGGAGCAGTATCAGCATCAGACGCTGGAAATGCTGGCACTTCCGGAAGACCGTGCTCTGGATGCCAATGACAAGATTCATTATTTTCAGGTACTGAGCAGTCAGCTTTGGGCTTATCGTTTTCTGCACCGTGACGTATACCATCTGGTCGAAAATAACGAAGATTTCCGCAAGCTTTATCCGCGTTTTGCCGGACAGGTTATGCAGCAGGGACAAAAAATTTATAAAGCCTTCGTAAATGCCGGCCTGATGGAAATGACCGATTCAGAAATTGAAGCGCTGATCATTAACCTCTGGATCGTACTGACCAACTGGACCAACTTCCTGTATATGTCGGGACATATTACCGATTCCAACACTCTGGAAGAAAAATGGGTCTGGCAAGCACTGCGTCAGATGGTGTTCCTGGAAGGTGCTTATCTGCGTGGTGAAAGCCGTCAGACGTATGAAAGCTTACTTAACTCGTTCGGTTCCTCAGAGCTGTTTGCCAGTCTGTCGTCGCCTAAACCGCCTGAATCTGAACAAACTATTCAGAATATCTAAGAAACGCGTTAGAATACTCGGCTTATTTTTTTAATTTAACTAATTAGTGACCTTAACCAACATGAATATGACGACTGCTAATACCGCACGTTTATTGATTACTTGTGAAGACAAGCCAGGCATCGTGCAGGCTGTTTCAAGCTTCTTGTATCATCAGGGTGCCAACATTACGGCGCTTGATCAATACGCGACAGCAGCGCAGGGCGGACGTTACTTCATGCGTGTTGAGTTTGAACTGGACAATCTGCAAAGCCGTAAAGAAAGCCTGTTGCAGACTTTTGCTGGCAATGTTGCAGAGCGCTATGGCATGCACTGGCGTCTGGCACTGGTCAGTGATGTGAAAAAGGTCGGTATTCTGGTTTCTAAAGTCGACCATGCGTTGCTAGAGCTGTTATGGCGTCATGCACGCGGCGGTCTGCCATGTGAAATCACTAAAGTGGTATCTAACCACGAAACTCTACGTGAATCAGTAGAAAACTTTGGTATTCCGTTTGAAGTGGTTCCTGTGACCAAAGAGAACAAACGTGAAGCCTATGCACAGATTGATGAACTGATGCAGGGCAACGATCTGCTGGTATTAGCCCGTTATATGCAGATTCTGGATGAAGAATTCGTAAGTAAATGGGAAATGAAAGTGATCAATATTCATCATTCATTCCTGCCAGCATTCGTGGGCGCCAATCCATACAAACAAGCTTATGACAAAGGTGTAAAATTGATCGGTGCAACTGCACACTATGTGACAGCCGATCTGGATCAGGGTCCAATCATTGAGCAAGATGTGGAGCGTGTGAACCATGACTTTACTGTGGAACAGCTGCGTGAACTGGGTCAGGACGTTGAACGTAATGTGCTGGCACGTGCAGTGAGATGGCATCTGGAAGACCGTGTGATTGTCGACGGCAATAAAACTGTCGTGTTCCAATAAGCGCTTGCATCTCTGTTTAAAAAAGGCATACTTTAAGTATGCCTTTTTTGTTTGAAACAAAAATAATGGAGAAAAGTGGGATTAGTAGTTGCAAATGAAAACACTTCTCATTTATTATTGGCGTACTTTAATTGTGCTAACCGATGAGCTTGATAGTTTGTTTCACATCATCTCCTCGAGGTAAATAGATTTAATGAGTCAAGTTGCTGCTCCCATGACACCACCACCGTCAAATCAGATGAAAAAGAAAGTCGTTTCTATTCTGGCGGCGGTTCTGGTTGGACACGTGGGTCTTTTATGGGCAGTCAGCCAGATGGAAGCACCTGAACTGAAACAAGTCGATAAAGAGCCTTTAAAAGTCCGCTTCGTCAAACTTCAGGAAGCCCCGAAACCTTTACCACCGAAGCCAAAGCCGCCAGAGCCTAAACAAGAGCCACCAAAGCCGAAAGAAGTTAAAATTGTAGAAAAACCGCTGCCACCGCCACCCAAAAAAGTAGAAAAAATTGAGCAGGTGAAAAAAGCAGAAACGCCTAAACCTGTTACTGCACCGCCAGTTGAAGCCAAACCGGCACCAAGTCCAGTGGTTCCTGCGGTCGTGACTGAAACTAAAAAAGTGGCACCTGCGCCTGCACCGGTCGCGCCACCAGCACCTGTCGCACCGCCGACTCCACCTGCACCGAAAAGTGTTGCAATTGGCGGCGGCGTATCTTGGCAGCGTGCACCAAAAGTGTCGCTCTCGGCAGGAGAGTTAAAATCAGCCTGTTCATTAGTGGTGGATGTATCTGCAAATGAGCAGGGGAAAGTGGTCTCTGCGACCGCACGAAATTCGAGTTGTAGTCCGGCCGTTACGCGCAAAGTTGAATCAGCGGTACGTCGTGCACAACTGACCAAATATGTTGAAAATGGTGTGGCTTATCCAACCCGTGTGGAACAGCCTTTCGATTTTCAGATTACCAAATAACGGCTAACCCATTAGGAGTTCGAATATGAACTTTTCAGTTTATTGGCAACACGCTGATGCAGTCAGTAAAACACTGTATTTCGTGTTATTGGCAATGTCGATTGCGACATGGACCATTTTTGTGCTGCGTTTAATGGGCACTCGCCAACTTAAACAGATTGCCTATGCTCAATTATCTAAAGCATTAGGACAATTGAAAAATAAAATGACTCCTTTGGCATTTGAACAACGTAAAGCTGTAGCTGAGCAGGCTTTATTGCGTCAGATCGCATTAGAAAAAGGTAATGCGGAAAAAGGTGTATCTGTCTTGGGTACCATCGCTTCAATTTCACCCTTTGTCGGTCTGTTCGGTACAGTATGGGGGATCTTCCACGCACTGGTTGCCGTGGGTAAGAGCGGTCAGGCAGGTCTGGCACAAGTAGCCACTCCCGTGGGTGAAGCGCTGATCATGACCGGTCTGGGTCTGGCTGTGGCGATTCCTGCAGTACTTGCATATAACATCTGTGTACGTGTCAACCGTACTTTAAGCAATGAACTGCAAGACCATGCGCATAGCTTATTGATTGATACCATGTTGCAGCAGGACTCTTCTGCAAAGAAGGCTGATGCGAAAGTAACACAAGACAGTTTAGTTGGAGGTCAAGCTTAATGGCTTTTCAATTGGGTGAAGACAACGATACAGGCATGAATGAGATGAATCTCATTCCCCTGATCGACATCATGTTGGTATTGATGATCATCTTTCTGGTGACAGCGACCGTTGCGAACCCATCAATTCCATTAACTTTGCCGCAAACCACTGCAGAAATTATTGACCTGCCACCTGAAAATGTCACCATCAGCATCAATGCCAAAGGTGATGTAGCGTGGAATGGTGATGTACTGACCCTGGATCAACTTGAAACCCGTTTCAATGAGGCGAGCCAGGCACAGCGTCAACCGACCATCGTATTGAAAGCAGATAAAGAATCACGTTATGACACCGTTGCTCAAGTGATGTCACGCGCGAGTGGAGCCGGACTCAGCGATATTGCCTTTGCAACTGATAACTAATTTTTTACTCTCAATGAAAAAAGCGACTGATCTCAGTCGCTTTTTTATTACCTTAATTTAAGAGGGCATTTGATCAAGCCGCATCCAGATTAATGAGTTTTGAGCAGCGTCATAAACTTATGTTGTAATTTGTTCAGCTTGGGCGGAATCGCGAAATTACAGTAGCCCTGATTCGGATTCTTGGCAAAGAAATTCTGGTGATATTCTTCAGCAGGGTAGAAAGTCGGTGCAGGGCTAAGTTCAGTCACAATATTCAATCCTTCAGCTTTCAATGAGTCTATTGTGAGCTGTGCAGTTTCTTTCTGCTCATCATTAAAATAATAAATCACAGAACGATACTGCGTGCCGACATCATTGCCCTGACGGTTTAATGTCGTTGGATCATGGGTTGCGAAAAAGACTTCGAGCAACTGACTATACGTAATCTGATTTTCATCGAAATCGATCAGGATCACTTCGGCATGATTGGTATCACCGCCGCAGACTTGCTCATAGGTCGGATTAGGATTTTGTCCACCCGCATAGCCGCTGACGACCTTCTGTACGCCCTGAAGCTGTAAAAATACTGCTTCGGTACACCAAAAGCACCCACCACCAAATAGTGCTTGTTGCATGGTTAAGTCCTCATCATTGTAGAGTGCTGATTATTGAATGTTCATATGAGTATGAAAGATATAAAGCCTGCACGACACAGGTTTTTTGTAGTCAAAACTTAGCGAGGCTGTACTGCACTTTCTAACTGAATGAGTAAATTGCCATGACGGTCCATTAATTTCAGGGTTTTACCATAGACCTGATAATGAGTCACTTTGCTCAGTGCCTCCTTAAATTTCTGATCCAGACCTGCATTATCCAGACAAGCCATTTCGGTACTCGCCATCTGGCTTAAGTTAAGGGTGTCTTTGCCGGCAGTGTAGCTGCCCATTATACGGTTACAGCCATCTGCGCCAGACACGCGTTGAGTCGCTGCATCGAATTGCAGACTTGGAATATTGCGTGTTGTCGGTGTTGTAGTAATTTCGGTATTACCAATCTGGTTCACAATCCAGGTGCGATTTTGCAGGAGCTGTAAATTATTTTCAGTTTTGACTGATGAAGTACTCGGTACGGTTTCACAACCTGATATAGCAAAGACTGAACCTAAAATCATGATTGCTGTTAATTTTTTTAGCATGAGAGAGACTCTAATTCTGAGTTAGCTATTTGTATATAAACAAAAAAATGCAATATATGCCAGTTGATTTTGTATCTTTCTTTAAGTTGGATAACTTAGAAAATTATCTGGAACTCGGCTCAGGTAAGCCTTGACGCAGGCGTTGTGAATACTCCTGACTGGAGATCTGACCGGTATCTCTAACTCGTGGATTAACGTGTGCACGCTGATACCAGGTTTGTATATCCCAGCGTTGATCTAGCGCTTTTAAATCATATAAATAATCAGGTAAATACCCAGAAGCCAGCAAGCGGTAATCTGAAGGAAGCTGTTGTTGAGATACTGCCTGAGCCATATCAAAGACCAGCGTCGTGCAGTTACTGCTCAAGGTGTTATACCATTTAGGTTCTTTGGCCAGTTCATCAGCCTTACGCAGATATTCTTTAAATAGGGCCTGAGCTTCTGCTTGCGGCATTTTGACCGGAAAAAAGTAAACCTGCTCACCACGAATATTGCTACGCGTATATACAATATCTTTCTCATCTGAGGCGACCAAACTCAGTTCATATTTTCGGAAGAAGCCACCAATAGCAGAAAATTTCTCATCCTTTTCTTTGCGAATTTCGATCGAGAAGGCGAGCGGTTTCTGATTGGCAAAATCAAAACTGACCAGCGTATGGGCAATTTTAGGCCCCATCCAATAAGAGGTAATGATATTTACCCCGGTAATGTCGTTCAGGTCAAAACTGCGGCTTTCCCAGCGTTCGGTATACTGCCCCTCTGCTTGCCAGTCAAAATTACGGATATTGTGCAAGGTGACTTGATTGCCTTGCTGCTCATAGGAGAGCAGTCGGGAAACTTCAGGATTCCAGTCACGATCCTGACGAGGCTCCATGCTTAAATAAGCCAGTAAGCTGACCAGAAAGGCCAGCAGATAAAGCACTGTATCCACCTGGCGGGAAATCAGATGCTTGGTGAAATAAATGCCCAAGACCACACAGGCAAATAGAAGCCAGAGACAGATCAGAATGATGCTGCCAATTTTACCCAAGGGTTGTTGCACCCAGAGCATCAGGCTCAGCCAAAGACTTGAACACAGGACAAATACACTAAACAGACTCCCTAATAACCACAGGCTCCAATGCTTTTCTGAATGATCTTGTCCTTGCATGTTCAATCTTTTATAGAAAATAGGCTTTATTTTCTGTATGTTGCGAACTCAAATGCAATACCGGTTTTGTCATCGATATGTTGTTCTGATGCAACTTTTTTGAACTCGACTGGAATTTCCGGATAGTAGGCGTGACCCTGTACATCCAGTTCAACATGGGTCAGTTCCAGACGATCAGCGATCTCCAGAGTCTGTTTAAAGATTTCACCACCGCCAATAATAAAAATAGCATTCGGTTTTTCTGAAGCCTGCACATCGGCTACGGCTTGAGTCAAGGCATCTTCAATCGTATGCGCGACTTTGACGCCTTCAAAAGACCAGTCAGGATCGCGGGTAATCACCCAGTTCACACGTTTAGGCAGCGCACGGCCCATCGACTCAAGCGTTTTACGGCCCATGACAATCACGCCACCCTGGGTAATTTCCTTAAAGTGCTTGAGATCTGCTGAGATATGCCAAGGCAGATCATTGTCTTTACCAATACAGCGCTGCTGATCCATTGCCACGACATGAACGACTTCTAAATCCTGAAATGCCATACCCATACTCAAAAACAGATAAAAATTATTGCTATTAAAATGCAAAATCCCACTTTAAGCAAAGTGGGATTTGAATATTTTCCGGGGCTTAACCAGAATTAAACTGCAACTGGTGCTTTAATTCCTGGATGTGATTCATAACCGACAATTTCAATATCTTCGAATTTGAAATCAAACAGGTCTTTAACTTCAGGATTCAGTTTCAACTGGCACAGGCCTAAAGGCTCACGACTGAGTTGAAGTTTGGCCTGTTCAAAATGATTGGCATATAAATGCGTATCACCGCCCGTCCAGACAAAATCGCCTACATCCAGATCACACACCTGTGCAATCATATGAGTCAATAGGGCATAGCTGGCTATATTAAATGGAACGCCAAGAAATACGTCAGCACTGCGTTGATAAAGCTGGCAAGACAATTTGCCATTATGTACAAAGAACTGGAACAGGGTATGGCAAGGCGGTAAAGCCACCTGACTCGCTTCATTTGGATTCCAGCCAGACACAATCAGACGGCGTGAATTAGGATTAGTCTTGATTTCATTGATCAGCCATTTGATCTGGTCAAAACCATCCTGATTGTAGCTGCCATCCGTATTTTGAGTAGCACCAAAATTACGCCACTGATGGCCGTAGACTGGACCGAGTTCACCTTCTGGACGACCAAAACGCGCGGTCTGTTCCGCAGTTGCCCATTCATCCCAGATGGTCACTTTATTATCCTGAAGATACTTTACATGGGTATCGCCTTTCAGGAACCACAGCAGTTCAATCACGATCGAACGGAAATGAACTTTTTTAGTGGTGAGTAAAGGGAAGCCCTTGGAAAGATCAAAGCGCATCTGATGACCAAATACCGAGCGTGTACCTGTGCCGGTACGGTCGCCTTTATCGCCGCCGTTGTCGAGGATATGTTGTAAAAGGTCAAGATATTGGCGCATAGGTCTCTCTTAAAATCTGTTGCAAATTGCTTTTCTTTGAATTGGGCAATTTAAAATTGCGCTCATCATAACATTTTTTTGAGCACTTCCGCATAGCAGTGAAAAGGATTAAACATGAGAGAAAAGGGCATAAAAAAGCACCCATGATGGATGCTTTTTTTATCATCTTTTTTAAGCTGTTGGCTTACCGGTATGTACCGTATGGATCAGATCAGACAGGTCATAACCCAGAGATTTAGCATAGGCCAGATATTCCTGTTTGGTTGCTTCATCCAGTGTCGGCTTACGATGCAGGAGCCATAGATATTTCATGTTTGGCTCACCAACCAATGCAGTTTCATAATTGTCATCCAGTTTGAGAATCCAGTAATCCCCTTTGG
Organism: Acinetobacter sp. YH12233; assembly: GCF_013417725.1. Lineage (NCBI taxonomy): Bacteria > Pseudomonadati > Pseudomonadota > Gammaproteobacteria > Moraxellales > Moraxellaceae > Acinetobacter > Acinetobacter sp. YH12233. The sequence continues at coordinate 88,154 of NZ_VPDK01000005.1, read as the reverse complement.
TAAAAGGTACCCAGCGCAAACCTTCAGGCAAGAAACTGACTTCCAGTTTCCCATGCTCAGCATCCACAATGGTGGCTTCCCCAATAGATTCATCCAGTTTGCCTGCGCCATCCAAGCAACGGTTCTGAACGCGGACTGTGCCATTTTCATTCAGGCTGTAGGCTGCGGAAATATCAGTACTGTCTTCAGGTTGGTGTTTCATAGGCAGACGGGCAATTTCGTACCAGATCCCTAAATATTGTTCTAAATTGAAATTTGAAATAGTCTTTACATCATGACTCATATTTTTCTTCCTCATCATCTCAATTTAAATTTACTAAATCAGTCTAATACGAGAGTTGTTAGCCGGAATGATGTAATCCTGTAGTGAAATGTTGACTTTATTATCGTGAGTAAAATTACAGATTTAGTCAGAAAGGCGCTCAAATATTGAGTTAGAAATAGTCTGGGCAGGGTCGGTAATAAATTTGAAAAGTAGTGAATTTATAACTTTTTTGTGAAAATTGTAAATTTTATAAATCTAAAAGAAATAACAAGTTAAGTAAAATTAAATAAATGCGGAAAAATATATTTACATTTTTAACGTGAAAAGTAACATTTAACCGTCTAGTATTCACCGCGTGTTGAAGATTTGAAAGCCAAACTTACAGGCGAGGAGTACTTGGTCCAATATGATTTATGATCATCAAGTGAATATGAGCGAAGTGCATGCTCCTGTTCAAGCGAACGTCATAATTCGTTCCCAATCGGGACAAAATTCCAAACGTCAGCCTCAGCGTTATACCTCTGCGTCAGCTCGTAACAAAAATTCTGAATCTCGCAAGACTTTCGGTGCAATGAACGGCCAGCGTTTCGATATTGAAAAATTCACCAACTACCTGCAAGGCATTACCCGCAGTACTAGTACACAGAAATGTGCACGCAGTATTCGTGTCGGTTTGCAGTCTTCAGGCGCAAAAATTGTGAATCATCCTGTTGCCGCAGCTGACTGGGGCAATACCCTGCAGCAATTAGGCTATCGAAAAATCAACCTGTCTTTTGACCGTCCGAAAAAAGGTGATATCTACATTATCGACCGGACTTCACAGCATCAGTATGGTCATATTGCAGCGTATTCTGGTTCTGCTTGGGTTTCTGATTTTAAACAGAATGGCTATGCGGTCTATCGTAATTCCGATGTGAAATACACATATTACCGTCTGGATTCATATCTTTAAATCAGACGCTGAAAATTTCAGAAGTTAAAAATGAAAGTCGCGAAATGGTTCAATCTTCGAAGCGTTTCGCACGTTTATTATAAATCGACACGATAAACAGTCCAATCGCCACAAAACCCAAGCATTGTAGACCTAGCGCTACAGTTTTCCAGAGCTCACCCGTTTTGGGTAAATAACCGATCAGGCTAATTACTGCCACAATCGGAATCGCCATCGTTAAAGCACGAAAACCTTCGGCATAAGGATTTTCAGGAGCAAGCTTTAATCTGAATTCACGCAAGGCGTGTATCAGCATTCCAATCGCCAGACTGATTCCAACAAATATCGGACCCAGTTTCGCTACAGTCGATGCTATGTAAATTACGATACATACCGCAATAATAATGATGAGCTTGAGCTGACGGTTGCAGCGTTCGGAGTACCAGAACTCAAGCATGTGGGGAACCTGAATCCGACTTGTTCTGATTAAGCAAAGACAGAGGCGAAAACAGGCAGATTGTCAAAGCCATAAAGGCAATTCCCTGAGCGCCTGGCAGCAAGATTTCACCCTGTTTCATGTTCATAAAAATCAGGCTGATTAATAAGGTAATCGGAATCCAGGTCAGGACACGATAGAACAGGCCAGTCGGATTTTTTGCTGCGAAATGAATTTTGCAGTAACGACAAATCAGAAAAATAATTCCGGTACCGGCAAACATCAGGATGGCATCTAAAGGCAAAGGTTCCATCCAGTACAGACCTACGGCAATTGCAGCAATCACAACAAAGAACAGCAGTTTTTTCAGGAGCGACACCTGCGGATTGAACCAGAACTCAAGCATGATGATGTATGAACAGAAAAGATAAAAAGCACTTTAGCATATTTTAAATATAAAAAAGCGAGGCAGATGCCTCGCAATATTTAGGAAAATTATCCGTTATTTTTCTGTGGACCCCAGTCATAAACTTTCTTCTGATAGGCATACCAAAGCATCCACAGACCAACCAGGATCATTGGCAGGCTCAGGAATTGTCCTTTACTCATCCAGCCAATAAATAGCTGACCATTATCCGGTTCACGGAAGAACTCGACGATAAAACGGGCCAGACCATAGCCGGTCAGGAATACCGCAGAAACTGCCATACGTGGACGTGGCTTGCTACTAAACCACCACAGTACGATAAACAGAATCAAGCCTTCACAGAGCGCCTGATACAGTTGTGAGGGATGACGTACCAGCTGCAGCGGATCGGTTGGGAAAATCATGCCTAAAGCAAAGTTTGGATCAGTCACCTGACGGCCATAAAGCTCTCCGCCAATAAAGTTACCGATCCGGCCAAACATCAGGCCTGTCGGAACGCAGGGTGCAATAAAGTCCAGCGTCTGGAACCAGGCCATCTTATATTTCTTGCACCACCATAACATCGCCAAGATTACGCCGAGGAAGCCACCGTGGAAACTCATGCCACCGGTCCAGATCTGGAACAGCCAGAGTGGATTTTCCAAAAACTGAGAAAAACCGTAGAATAAAACGTAACCGACCCGGCCACCGATGATCACACCCAAAGCCCCAAAGAAAATCAGATCCGAGACCATATCTGGTGTCCAGCCGCGTTGTTTAGCGCGATAAGTCGCCAGTCCCCAGGCAAATAAAAAAGCCAAGAGATACATCAGTCCATACCAGTGGACTTGCAAAGGCCCGAGCGAAATTGCAACGGGATCTATGTTTGGATAGGTGAGCATTCCTGTTCCTTGTGATTCTGTTTTGCACAGATTTTAGCTGAAAGCGAAGAAAATTGTTGTACATTCAATGTGTAAAGATCGAGAGCATCAATTATGTGTATTGTGGCACTGGCTTGGCGAGTTCTGGATGAAACGCCTTTATGTCTGATTTCAAATCGTGATGAGTTCTATCAACGTCCAACACAGGCATTATATGAATGGGAGAACAGTCCGATTATTGCCGGGCAGGATCTGCAGTCTGGTGGTACCTGGATGGGTATAACTGCTTCAGGACGATGGGCAGTGATTACCAATTTCAGGGATGGTAATGACAAGAATAACTACCCAACTTCACGTGGACATATCATTCAGCATTTTCTGGAATCTGAATTGAAACCTATCCGGTTTGCTCAAGAGTTGGAAAAACGTCAATGTGATTATGCGGGCTTTAACCTGTTTGTCGGTGATCGTGATCAAGCCGTCTATATGAGTAATCGTGGTGAGGCGCCACAAGTACTGGCACATGGGGTATATGTAGTCTCAAATGGCCTAATGAGCGAAGACTGGCAAAAGACCAGGCATTTGCGCAAGCGCTTTACTCAGGAGCTTCTGCCGATGCTTCAACAGAACAACATTCCACAAGCGGATATATATCATGCTGCCTGGGATATTCTGGAAGATGAGCGTAAAGTGATTCCGGCACTATTGCCCAAAACCGGAATTAACGAGGAGATGGAAGAACTCCTATCATCTACATTTATTCAGAGTCCGGTCTACGGCACACGTTGTTCCAATTTTCTAAGATTGCATCAGCAGCATTGGCAATGGCTGGAAAAATCCCAGCAGGGAGAGAGTGCAGGGCAGATCGTAGAAAAAGTCATTCAGATCATTGTATAAATAATAGTATTCATGATGATCTTGATAAAAAGCTTAGTTTAAACAGTGAACTCTGAGAGTAGATAGGTGTGCTAGGATAAAGCCCATCTATCTATGCAATTTTCAGCTCTCCTATGGCACTGCTCCTTCCGCTTATTTCATTTCTGATTGGATTCTGGGGCGTCCATTATTTAAAGTCGATCCGTCCATTCATGGCGGCCTTGCTGGCACGTCTTTTGATTCCCTTGATTGTCATTTACAACATGGTGTTTTATAAGCCGGGCAGTCTGTGGCTGATCGGTTTTAGTATCTTTAGCTCACTGTTTCTGTTTAGCCTGTTCTTTCTTTTCTCCAAAGATAAGTTGCGGGCATTATGTTTTAGTTATTTAAACGGGGTCTGGCTCGGCTTTCCTTTTGCCTTAGCTGTATTTGGTCCGGATGCCTTAAATACCATTGTGGCTCTTTATATTGGCGGTTCTTTATTTGGCAATGTCAGTGCTGTAGTCGCTGTTAGTCCTGATAAACAGGATCCCCAATTCATTATTAAAAATATGCTGAAATCCCCGCCAGTGATTGCGCTTTCTATTGCAGCGATTTTGTCCTTCTGGGATTTTACTACCTATGAAGCGCATCCGCTGATTCAATGGGGCTATGCCACGAACAAGTTTCTAGTGACTTTTGCCGGTATGTGTATTCTGGGAATGTGGTTGAGTAAAGTCAGGATTCAACTGAGTGATTTAAAACGTAGTTTGATCTTGATCAGCGGTCGTTTTGTGCTAGCTCTAGGTCTGGCAGCAGGGGCTTATTTCTTATTACCGATTCCACATCAAGCCCTGATCTATGCTGTGATGATGATGTATTTCCTGCTTCCACCCGCCGCGAATATTGTGGCACTGGAAACCCATTATCAGGGCACAGGTTATTCAGCGAAATATATTGCCTCAGGAACGATTGCGAGTGCAATTTTGATTGGGGTGTATGGGATGGTGGTACATGCGGTGGTGCCAACGTTATGAAAGTTCCCTCTCCTTGTAGGAGAGGGTTAGGGAGAGGTAATTTACTATTTAAATCCCTCCCAACCTCCCTTTGAAAAAGGGAGGGGCTCCTTCTCCCCAAGGGTGAGGAAATGGCCTCCCTCTAACTCCCTCCTAAAAGGAGGGAGGACTCCTTTAGGAATTAGATTTATTTTTCCAAACTCGCCTTAAACAGTTTCATCGCCTGACCACGATGGCTGATTTTATTTTTCTCTTCCTTGCTCATTTCTGCGCTGGAAATTCCTAGTTCTGGTAACCAGAACAATGGATCATAACCAAAGCCATTTTCACCGCGTGCTGCTTCCAGAATTTCACCTTTCCAGATGCCCTGGAAGATTTGTGGTAATGGGTCTTCGGCATGTTGAACTAAGGCCAGTACACACACAAACATGCCTTCAATCGGTTCACCGTCTTTACGCAGTGGTTTCAGGTCAGCCAGTAATTTTTCGTTGTTCGCTGCATCATCACCATGTTGACCCGCATAACGTGCAGAGTAAATTCCAGGTGCACCGCCCAGAACTGGTACACAAATCCCTGAATCATCAGCAATCGCAGGTTTGCCAGAAATACGTGAGGCATGACGTGCCTTGATAATGGCATTTTCAACAAAGCTCAAACCATCTTCAATTGCGTCTTCAATATTCAGCTGACCTTGAGGAATCACTTCAACCGGAAGTTTAAGCTCAGCAAACATCTTTTCGAATTCTGCAATCTTGCCCTTATTATTACTTGCCAATACCAGTGTGCCTTGGGAGAGCCAGTCAGTTGAAGTCATATTAATTACTCATCTTTCAAATTACATATATGTAGTGTAGCAACTTGCTGCAGTTTTTAGGCCATAAAAAAAAGCACCCGAAGGCGCTCTTTTGCAGATCCAGCTTATTGTGCCTGAATCCAACGGTCTGCACGATCACGTGCTTGACGGATCTGTTCCTGGGTCAAGTTGGCTGCCAATGCAGTTTTTTTGCCTTCAGATAAAGTAATCACTTTATTGTCCAGCATGCCGTCACGGGTAGAGAGTTCATACCACTGATAAGCACCCATATAGTTTTTCTTTTTCTCTTCCATCATCGCCAGGTTAAAGCTGGCACGATTATCACCGCGGCTGGCTGCTTTTTCAAAGTACTGGCGAGCCAGTGTTTCATCTTTCTTGGTGCCAATACCATCTGCCAGCATACGGCCAACATTCAGTTGAGCCACTGCCAGACCTTGATCTGCTGCTGCTTTATACCAGGCAAAAGCCTGACGTTCATCTTTCTGAATGTCTTTACCATACTGGTATTTTGTTGCTAAATAAAATTGTGCACCAGGCTGACCTGCTTTAGCCGCTTTAGTCAGACTATGAATGTCCATTACTGAATATTGCGCTGCTTGGCTGGCCACAGAAGGCGTTGGTGCAACGTAATCGGCATGGGCCTGCATGCCAAAAAGTCCAGCCAGTAGCGTCGTACTTAATAATAATTTTTTCATAGAGCGCTCACTCGATAAATTGCGACTTCACCAAACAGATTTGGGAGATGTTTGCTCAGCAAACTATCTTCTTGATTCCCATTCACAGCGAGTCGATTAATAATTTTTATGTTGTTTTCCGCGCATAATGCTTCAAAGTCACGGAAGGTACATAGGTGAATGTTCGGGGTGTTATACCACATATAGGGTAAGGCTTCCGAAACCGGCATTTTCCCTTTTAATGCCAAGAAAGAACGAGTCTTCCAGTGCGCAAAGTTTGGAAAGGTAATAATGGCCTGTTTCCCTACACGCACCATGTCACGCAATAATACGTCTGGTGCATCTACAGCTTGCAAAGCTTGTGCCATCACCACATAGTCAAAAGACTGGTCAGCAAAACGGCTTAAACCGAGGTTTAAGTCCTGCTGGATGATATTTAACCCGCGACTGATCGCAATTGCAATCTTTTCTTGATCAATTTCTAATCCATATGCACGAATATTGTGCTTTTTGCTCATATGGGCCAGCAGTTCGCCATCACCACAACCGAGGTCGAGGATACGTGAACCGGGCTTGATCCATTTCTCAGCAAGTTGTTGGTCAATACGCATTACACAGCCTCCTTCGGTGTTGATCGCAGATGTTCTTCACCGCCTAGAAAGGCGCGCAAGGATTTTACATACAGGGGAATCGGGAACAGGAAGGAGTCATGGCCTTGTTCAGCATCAATATCGACATAGCTGACCGGCTTATGATTGGTAATGAGGGCATCCACGATTTCAACAGAACGTGAAGGCGAGAAACGCCAATCGGTCGTGAAAGAAACTACTAGGAACTTACATTTGGTTTGTGCCATCGCTTTGACCAGTGACTGCTGATATTCACGTGAAGGATCAAAGTAGTCCAGTGCCTTGGTCATGATCAGGTAAGTGTTGGCATCAAAGTTACGGCTAAACTGTTCACCTTGATAGCGCAGATAGCTTTCGACCTGGAATTCTACATCGAAGCCATACATGAATTTGCCAGATTTTAAATCACGGCCAAATTTCTGCTTCATGGCTTCTTCAGACAGATAGGTAATATGACCGACCATACGTGCCAGAATCAGGCCACGTTTTGGATAGCTGTCATTTTCTAGATAACGGCCATGATGGAAGTCCGGATCTGACAGAATCGACTGACGCGCGACTTCGTTAAAGGCAATATTTTGTGCAGACAGTTTTGGTGCGCTGGCAATAATCACACATTTTTGCAGACGATCTGGATAATCTACCGACCATTGTAATGCCTGCATGCCCCCGAGTGAGCCGCCAATGATGGAATACCACACATCAATTCCCAGACGGTCAGACAGCATTGCCTGAGTTTTCACCCAGTCACGCACAGTGACCAGCGGAAAGTCTGGACCGTATGGACGGTTATCATTTTCGGGATTAGGAGAGGTAGGACCAGTAGAACCATTACAACCGCCGATATTATTCAGCGCCACCACAAAGAATTTATTGGTATCGATTGCCTTGCCCGGACCAATGCAGGCATCCCACCAGCCTGGTTTTTTATCATCTTCATGATGATAACCGGCAGCATGGTGATGGCCAGACAGGGCATGGCAGATCAAAATGGCATTGGACTTATCGGCATTCAGTTCGCCATAAGTTTCTACCATCAGTTCAAAACGTGGGAGGATGCGACCGCATTCAAGCTCTAACGGCTGTTCGAATTGGAACTTTTGTGGGACAACAAGGCCCACTGAGTCAGCTGGAAAAGACACGGGAATGATTCGCCTTAAATCTTTAGTATGAATAAATAAAAGGATACCATTTGCAGGTATCCTTCTAAAGTCTTTTTAATGCTATGAATTATTGCTAATTCAAATACCGGGTTTAGACGGCAGCAGCAATCACCTGTTCGGTGCTTAACACATCCTGATCGATCAGACGGTTGGTACATGCAATAATTGCTTCAATCGAAGAGGTCACGATGTTGTCATGCACGCCCGCACCAAAGGCAGATTTACCTGTGCCTTTTACTTGAAGTTCAACCAATGCCAAGGCTTTGGCATGTGCACCTGAACTGATGCTACGTTCTTCATAGTTCAAGACATCAATCGGCAATTGTAATGCATCCAAGATCGCAGAAATCGGCCCGTTACCTTCACCACGTAAGTGCTGGGTTTCACCATTGACTTCAATATCCAGCTCAATGACCTGATTGCCATTTTCATCTGACAATTTGTAGTTTTTGGCAGAGTAATGAGCATCTTTCGCGGCAACATACGTCTCTTTGAACAAGCTCCAGATCGCTTGTGCTGAAATCTCAGTACCATCTTCATCAGTTTTTTGCTGCACGATTTGCGAGAATTCGATCTGTAAACGACGTGGCAAGGTCACGTTGTAGTTCGATTCTAACAAGTAAGCGATACCGCCTTTACCAGACTGTGAGTTCACGCGAATGACAGCGTCATAGTCACGGCCCAAGTCTTTCGGATCGATCGGCAAGTATGGCATATCCCAGATTTCTTCGTTTTTCTGGAATTCGAAACCTTTTTTGATGGCATCCTGGTGTGAACCAGAGAATGCTGTGAACACCAAGTCACCCGCATATGGATGACGTGGGTGTACAGGCAAGCCCGTACATTCTTCAACAGTCGCAATGATTTCGTTGATGTTCGAGAAATCCAAGTTTGGCGCAACACCCTGGGTATACATGTTCAAGGCAATCGCTGCCGCGTCCACGTTACCGGTACGTTCACCATTACCGAATACACAACCTTCGACACGGTCAGCACCGGCCATAATTGCCAATTCAGACGCTGCGATCCCACAGCCACGGTCATTGTGACAGTGGACTGAAATGATCACGCCGTCACGACGCTCGATGTTACGGTGCATCCATTCCACTTGGTCGGCATACACGTTTGGTGTAGAGACTTCGACAGTGGCTGGCAAGTTCAAGATCACTTTGTTTTCTGGAGATGCTTCCCAGATTTCAGTCACAGCGTCGCAAACGTCTTTCGCCACTTCCAATTCAGTTGCAGAGAAACATTCAGGGCTGTACTGGAAAACAAATTCAGTTTCAGGCTGTTTTGCTGCGTATTCTTTCACTTTTTGCGCTGCATTAATCGCTAACTGTTTTGCACCTTCAACGTCTACGTTCAACACTTTTTGACGGAATGTCGGTGAGTTAGCGTTGTAGATATGCACGATTGCGCGTTTCGCACCTTGTAAAGATTCAAAAGTACGTGCGATTAAATGGTCACGTGCCTGAACCAATACTTCGATGTAGACGTCATCCGGAATATGACCTTCTTCGATCAATTTACGAGTGAAGTCGAAATCAATTTGAGAGGCAGACGGGAAGCCGATTTCAATATGTTTGAAACCGATTTTTACCAACATCTGGAACATTTTGAACTTCTGCTCGATGTTCATTGGCTCGAAGATCGCCTGGTTACCATCACGCAGGTCAGTACTCATCCAGATTGGCGCTTTAGTAATTTCATTATTCGGCCATTGACGGTCTGGTAAGTCCACACGTTGATACATGCGACGGTATTTTTTACTTGGATCAGCCAACATCATGAGAGAGCTCCTTAGGTAGCCTGGCATACTCGCTTGGTGTAGCAGTTGCTCGGTCTACAGCATAGATTTTGTCTATATATTCGTTTACATGCAGGTGAGGATAAATTAGATCAATCCTGTATTTTTTAAGTTTTGATCATCAGGATCAACCAGACACCTGCATGGTGAACCTATAATTAAATTTTAGTCCAGAAAACGTGAAAAGTTTTTGCTTTTTCTATGGATTTTAGTCGTATCTTAAAAAAGATTTTCTTATAAAGTTATTAATTGGAAAAATATTTCTATAATCTATTTTAATTTTGTTGGATTTTCCTGTAATTAAGCGATAAGGCTAAAATATTTCTTTATATAATAGCTTTGTTGGAAGTTCTTAAGCAATGCATACATGAAATCTTTCATATTAAAAAATAAAGGCTAGTTTGATGGATTCAGACTAGCCCTTAATATCATGAAGATTGCTCAGATCAGTATTTAAAATGCAGGCCTAAAACGGCACTGATGCCTTCTGCTTCAGTGGCATAGTGGGAAGAATAGGCTTTGGTAAAATAACGCGTATCGGACAGGTTATTGATATTCAGCTGTAGATCCACATTGGGGTTCACCTGATAACGTGCCATGGCATCGTAACGCACATAACCGGGAACAAATTTGGTATTGGCGGCATTGCCATAAACTTTATCCATTGCCACAGCACCGGTACCCAATGTTAGTTGAGGTATGACCTGATAGGTCATCCATAGAGTTGCACTGTTTTCTGCTACGTTCTGAACCTGATTGCCATTGTTTGTGCTTGGAACATAAACCGGTTCGGCCGTGGTTCCAATATTTTCAAAGCCACCATCAATCAGTTCACTATCCAAATAGGTATAGCCTGCGGAAATTGCCCATTTCTCAGTAATATTTCCATTGATACCCAGCTCAATCCCATCGACACGGGTCTCACCAATATTACGGGTGGTGCCATCAGCATCGGTGGCGCGGGTATTGGTCTTTTCAGTACGGAAAATGGCAGCCGTCAGATTCAGTTCATCTTCCAGAAGATCCCATTTAGTTCCCAGTTCCATGGTGCGGACTTTTTCAGCTTTTAGATTTTCAATAGCTGCGCTAATACTTTCAGAGCCATCACCGCCATCGATACCGACCGGATTCGAGGAAGTGGCATAGCTGATATAAATACTGCCATTTTCTCTTGGCTTAAAGACCAGACCCGCCTGATAATTAAAAAAGTCTTCTTCATTTTCGAGGGTCAGCTGATCACCTGGAACGGCGGTAATCGGTGTATTGTTTGCACCTGTCACCGCATTATTGAATCGTCCATAGGTCAAGGTTTGCTGGGTTTTATAATCATCCCAACGTATGCCCAGATCCAGAATCCATTGCGGATGCAATTCGATACTGTCCAGTAAGTAGATCGACTTTGATTTGGTCTCGATATCATAACGGTCCGCACCATCTGTATTAAGTATCCCCGTCCACGCACCCCGGTCTGGATTGTCTACAGAAGTACACCAGCCTAAGGCCACATTGGCAGGGGTACCACACGCCGCAAAAGAACTTCCCGTGACATTCAGACCATTAATAATATATTGGGTACGTTCGGTATCCTGATCTGAATATTCTGCACCCAGGTTAAAGCTGTGTTGAATAGCACCAGTATCAAATTTGCCTGTTAAAGCCAGTAGGTCAGTAAAGGTATCGGTATTTGCGATACGTGAATTGGCCCGTGCCCAGACATTGCCATTCAAAATGAAGTTCCCGCGTGAATCATCGGGGTTGGTCCAGAGGTAGTCATTTTTAGAGCGGTTAAAGACCGCCGTATTACTCAGGGTCAGATTGTCATTCAGGTCATGTTCCAATTTAAAGGTACCAATCTGGTTTTCCTGTTTCTGGAAATCACGATCTTTCCAGCCATAGTATTGACCAGCTTTGGCATCAATTGGTTTACCATTACCATTTAAAGCGGCATTGGCATTGGTGGCTCCAAATGGATTATTATAGGGAACGCCGGAATCTGGAATATCATCAGTTTTCAAATAGTAATAACTTAAAGTTCCACGCGTTGCGCTGTCCAGGCCAAAACTGAAGCTGGGTGCAATACCAGCACGTTTATATTCAGCACCGTCATGTTGACCCGCTTTTTCATTCTGGTGGCCCATGACCGCGATACGAGTCGCCATGCCATTGCCGAAGTCCTTGTTAGCATCCAGAGTGATACGTGCATACATATCTGTACCACCCGCAACAGAGCCTTCCAGCGCATCTCCCTTTTTCGCCACTTTGGAAATCATATTAATACTGCCGCCCGTAGTGCCCGCGCCGCCCATGGCAGAAGCAGAACCTTTGGTAACTTCGACCTGCTCAATGGCAAACATTTCCCGGTTTTGTGAAGTCGAATTTCGCACGCCATCGACATACATTGAACTTTCCGAGTTATACCCCCGGATAAAAGGCCGGTCCCCATTCGGATTGCCGCCTTCACCTGCGCCTAAAGTAATCCCCGGAACAGTACGCAAAGCATCAGCTAAGGTAGTGACCTGCGTATCTTCAATCAGTTGTTGGGGAATCACGACCACAGACTTTGGCGTGTCGAGGAGTGGAGCAACAAACTTACTATTTGCTGACTGATCGACTTTTAGACCCGGCACGGGTTCAGCTTGTACTTCCTGATGAATGGTCTCAAGCTGCACCACATTTTCCTGTGCAATCGTGTGTGCAGATGCAAAAGAAAGGGAAGAAACGATGGCTGAAGAAACTATTTTTTTACGAGATTTTATATAACTCATAATCATTCTTTTTTATTTTTAAGTTTGGATTCGCAAATAATAATTATTATTGTTATCGTTGCTATCCTTCTTGCATTGATATTGGCAATGAACAAAATTTAATCAATTTAAAAAATAGATAGACTAGAGTGCGAACTGAGAATTAAAACCATGTTTTTAATATAGATTGATTAAATATGGATCTTATTTGGTTTTTATTGATAATAGCTATTGATATATAAAGCTATGTTGAATTGCCTTTAAAGACGCTTCAAGGAGTTAAGGGTAAGATATTTAACTAATTTATTTTTCATTTTTATTTTCAATTAAATCCTAATTAATCAATTCCCCTAAATAGACAGCTCGGTTGAATATCTGCCACGGTCGCTGTTCCCATTAAGGCCATGGTAATCTCAAATTCTTCTTTCAGGATTTTGATCACATGCGCTACGCCCAAAGCTCCGGCAGTCGCCAGACCATAAATATAAGGACGGCCAATCAGGACAGCAGAAGCACCTAGGGCAATTGCCTTGAATACATCCGATCCACGACGGATGCCACCATCATAGAGCAGAGGAAAATCTGCTGGCACTACCTTTTTAATCAATTGCAAGGCAATGAGAGGAGAAATGCAGGTATCCAGCACACGACCGCCATGATTGGAAATAATTAGGCCTTTTACCCCATGCTGAATCGCCAGCTGGGCATCTAGGGGATGCACGATTCCTTTTAGAATCACGGGTAAATGGGTCTGCTGTACCATCCAGGCAATATCTTCCCAAGTCGGGGCAATTTTCATCAGTCCATTAAAGACAGGATGATCACTTTCCTTTAATTCCGGAAGGGGAATATGCGTAGGCGTATGCGGATGTTGCATGCCTTCCGGTAAATGAAAAAACGCACGACGTTCACGATCGCGGATGCCAGTATGTGGTGAATCTACCGTAATCACTAGCGCCGTATAATGATGTGCCTCAGCCATTTTGACCAAAGCTAGAGATTTTTCCCGATTCCCTTGCCAGTAAAGCTGAAACCATTTGCGTGGATTGTCCTGTTTCAATGCGCGCATGTCAGTATTCGTAAAAGTACTGAGAATCATATTACTACCCATCACTTCTGCGGCGAGGGCAGAAGCGGCTTCGGCTTCAGGATGAAACTGCTGCTGATGTCCAATCGGTGCCAGAAAAATTGGATGCGGAAATTTTTGTCCGAACATTTCAAGTTCAGTACTGCCTTGGGTCAGATCTTTCAGCATACGCGGCAGAAGCTGAATATCCTGAAATTGCTGTAAATTGTCCCGGACACTGACTTCATCCATGGAGCCACCTTGCAGATAGTTCCAGACCATACTGGAGAGATGTTTTTCTGCTTCGACCTCATAATCGGCGATGGTTTGTAGGTAGGCTGGGATTTGGGTCAGTGGCGCCATTGGTTCACGTGACATTATAAATCACCCCATTGACGAATCAGGTTGTGATAATGGTGGGTCAGTTGTAGGACTTCTTCGGTATCGCCAATTTGCTGGCGTAGTTTGATAATGGTCATGTCCAGATCAAACAACATACTGCGTTTAGCATCTTCACGGATCATACTTTGAATCCAGGTTACGGCAGCAATACGTTTGCCTTGAGTTACTGGTTCAACCCGATGCAGGCTGGTCGATGGATAAACAATCACATCACCCGCATCCAGCTTGACTTCATGGCAGCCATACTGGTCTTCAACGACCAGCTCACCACCTTCATATTCATCGATTTCAGATAAGAATAAAGTCAGTGACACATCGGTACGAATGGCCTGTCCAAGTAGGGGAGAATAATGAATGGCATTATCCACATGATTGCCATAGGTGCCAGAATCTTGATAGCAGTTAAACAGGGGCGGCAGGATATGTTTCGGTAGGGCAGCAGAGGTAATTAAATGATGACTTTTAAGCTCTTGTAAAATGATAGGGCTAATCTGCTGATACAGGACAGAAGAAGAATCCAGCTGCAGGTTCTTTTTGATTTTCTGTGCCTGACTCCCGGCGCTGAGTTGCCCATTCATCCAGTGTTCTGAACGATCTAGTTGTTGTCTCAGTTCGGCAACTTGTGCTTTGCTTAATACTGCCGGGATATGTAACATCATTTTAAAAGCATTCCTGCAATTGAAAATATCGTGCATTCAAGAGAATACACGATATTGATAGATAGAGATAAAAGCTGAATTAAAATTTATAGTTCAGGGTTAAAGCTGCTGAACGTGGTTGGCCTAAGATCACACGGCCACCTCCATTATTCAGCGTGCTGATGTACTCTTTATCTGCCAGATTATAAACATTCAGGTTTAAGGAAGTTTGGTCATTAAAGGTATAACCGGCCATAGCATCAAATACCACATAGCTTGGAATACTTGGCATATTCGCTGCTGCAGTACTATCGGTAATCACACGTTTTTGCTCATCCACATAACGTGCGCCCAAGCCCAGTTTTAAACCAGCAATGTTATAGGTCGTCCATAAAGAAGCGGTCCATTCAGGTGACCAACGTACACTATTGGTCTGGGTCACTACACCCGTGTTGGAATTGACACTGAACTGGTCTTTTTGCTCGGTTTTCATATGGGCAACACCTGCTGAAATATTCCAGGCATCAGTAATTTTACCGACAGCACCCAATTCGATTCCTTTAACTGTAGTTTTACCTTCCTGAACAGACTCGAGGGTAATTGGATCTTGGGTAAACTGGTTTTCATTTTCGGTGTAGTATGCCGCAGCATTTAAAGCCAGATCACCCTCTAGCAGATCCCATTTGGTGCCAATTTCATAATGATGAGTTTCTTGAGGGTCTGCGGCTGAGCTGTTTATTCCTGTGGATGAAAGGCTAAAGTTACTGCTACCCGGCGGTGTCAGGGATTTGGCATAAGATGCATAGACACTGCTGTAGGCGGTTGGCTTATATAAACCACCGAGCTTCCAGCTGAATAAAGTGTCATGGGCTTTTAAATCTGTTTTGGTTTCAGTCACTGCTAGTGTCGTACTGTCGGTTGAATAACCCAGTGCATCGTAGTTGGTATCGTAATAATCGACACGGACGCCACTATTGAGTTGAAAACGTTCGCCAAACTTGAGCGTATCGAAAAGATAAGCAGCCGCCGTTTGGGTTTCACCATCCGAATAAGCGCCCGTATACACAGGATCAGGCAGATTCTGGTGACGGTCAGGATTGTATAGATTCGCGGGTGGTGTGGTGTTGCTTGGCTGTCCCGGCATTTGTGTGGCCAGTGTTCTGGAATGTTGCTGCTCTTTTAATAGTTCTACACCAGCGACCAGATCATGCTCCACTGAACCGGTTTTGACATTCCAGTTCACCGTGCTCTGATTAGCCAGAATTTTATTTTCCTGATCCACACCCTGGCGTGAACGGCTTACTGTCCAGTCTTGAGGATGGGTAGAGTCATTTCTTGAAAGGCTATTAATCCCCGTCAAAGTACGCTGCATATGGGTATTACCCAGACGGGTAATATTGGTAAATTTCAGATTTTCAGCCCAGTCACTTTCGATTTTGGCTGTATACATGTCAGCATCAACATCTTCATGGTCATCTGCATGGCCATAATAATTTTCACGATCTACTTTAGGTGCGCTGGCGATCAGCGGGTCTGCATTCCAAAATCCTTTCATGCCAATCGTCGGAATACCGCCATCTGGAATGTTACGTTGGCGGATATGCTGGGAATAAAGATACAGGCGAGTATCACTATCCAGACCAAAGGCGATAGAAGGGGCAACAGCCCAGCCTTGATTCTGGATAAAGTCGCGGCCTTCTACACCGCCATCTTAACCCATTGCATTTAAACGGACAGCAACGCTGTCATTGATCGCCTGATTAATGTCAGTGGCAAGACGCGTATGTTCAGCCGTATTGTAGGTGGCAGAGACTTCACGACTGTTTTCCAAATGAGGCAATTTGCTGACCAGATTCACATAACCAGACGCCGTACCACGCCCACCTTCGGCACCCGCAGGGCCTTTTACGACTTCCACCTGTTCCAGGTTAAACACATCACGACTTACAGCGCCGAGGTCACGAATGCCATCCAGATAGGTGGAGCTTTGAGTTGAAAAGCCGCGCATCTGGAAGGCATCGCCAGCACTGGTATTCCCATTCTCACCGAGTTGCAGGGTAATTCCTGGCGTATTACGTAAGGCTTCAACCAGGGTGGTTGCACCTTGTTCTTTTAATAAGTTCTTGTTGATAATCGAAACGGTTTGAGGCGTATCTACTAAAGCTTGGCTAGATTTAGCAGAACTTAATTGATCCATTTTATATTCATTTGCAGTTTTATTCTTAACTGTAATTTCTGGAAGCTGAATAACGCTTTCATTGGTGATGTTATCTGCATGAGTGATCAGTGGCAAAGTTGCAGCAAGTGCGACCAATGAAGTCTTGTAATGATGTTTTCGGCTTTTGATATGCGCCATGTGACAGAATTCCTGAATTGAATAATATTTCCCTTACCACCTTGATATGCTCGAGTTCATCAAATAGCAGCAATTATGGAGTTATTGTTATGGCCTTTAACAATTTTGCGAATTGTAGTGATAATAATTATCATTAACAATATTCAATTAAGTCATTCTTATGAATTTATGGATGAAATTACTGTTTAATATTCAAACTTTAATCTAGGATTTCTATTAAGAAAAATTTCAAAATAAACTTATTTTTCAGTTTTTTACCTAAGATTAAAAAATGTAATTATTTTCTATTTAAAGCTTTTTATCAAAAGGTGCGTAAATAGAACTAAATCTAGATTTAAAGCTTTATATCTTTTAGAAAATAAAAATAGCCTCACGAATGAGGCTATTTTTTGAGGAGGGAAGAAGCTAAAACTTAGTATTTAAAGTTCAGAGAAAGAACTGCGTTACGGCCTTCTGCTTCAGTTGCATAATGTGATGAGTATGCTTTAGTGAAATAACGTTCATCAGATAAGTTATTTACATTTAACTGCAGGTCAACGTTTTGATTTACGTTATAACGCGCCATTGCATCGTAACGTACATAACCTGGAACATATTTGGTATTATCGGCATTACCATAAACTTTATCCATAGCAACTGCACCCGCACCGATTGTTAAAGCAGGAGTGAGATCGTAAGTCGTCCAAAGTGTGGCAGAGTTTTTAGCTACGTTTTGAACCTGGTTGCCATTATTTAAACTTGGCTGGTAATCAGGAACGTCAGAAGTACCTGCATTATAGAAACCGGCATCTACAATTTCGCTATCTAAATAAGTATAACCAGCTGAAACTGCCCATTTATCATTAAGATTACCGCTTGCACCTAGCTCAATACCATCTACACGGGTTTCACCAATATTGCGTGTGAAACCATCCACGTCAGTAGAGCGTGTATTGGTTTTCTCAGTACGGAAAATGGCAGCGGTTAGATTTAATTTATCATTAAATAAATCCCACTTTGTACCAAGTTCCATAGTACGAACTTCCTCTGGTTTAAGGTTGTTCATAGCCTCAGCTTGTGCTTCAGTCGTATTACGTCCAGGAACAGAAAGTCCTTCTGATCCATCAGCCGCATCTACCCCAACCGGATTTGCGGAAGTAGCATAACTTGCATAGATAGAACCATTTTCTAATGGCTTGTAGGTTACGCCCGCTTGGTAATTAAAGAAATCACTGTCATTTGCGTATCTGGTATTTGAAGCGTGAATATTTTGTTCAGTTTCAAATTTATCCCAACGAACACCTAAATCTAATAACCACTGTGGATTTAATTCAATATTGTCTAATAAGTAGATACCAGTACTTTCTGTGTCGGTCGTACTCGCTTTTGGTGCAGCAGTGATTGAACCTAACCAAGGATCTTTTGAATTGGGATTATAGGCACTGGTACACCAATTATTTGAAGTAGCACTTGTAAAGGTACTACATGCCTTGTTTCCACTAATAATGGCTGGAAGGGTAGAGCTTGGTGCTTGGCCCAAATCTGTAAGTAAATAATTTCCTTTATCAGATTCCTGTTTTGAATATTCAGCGCCCACATTAAAGCTATGTTTTAGTGTGCCTGTATTAAATTTACCAGTTAATGAAAGCTGATCACTAAAGGTTTCAGTATCAGTAATACGTGTATTCGCACGACGAACTACTTGTCCATTAGCAATATTTGATTTCGAATCATCCGGCTGTGTCCAGACATAATCATTTTTAGATTTACCATAGACAGCTGTATTACTGATGGTCAGGTTATCCGTTAAATCGTGTTCTAATTTTAAAGTGCCGATTTGATTTTCCTGTTTTTGGAAATCACGATCCTTCCAGCCGTAGTAAATGCCTTGTCTAGCATCAAGTGGTTTACCAGTTGTAGTGTTATCTTTAGAGTTCCAATAAGGTACGCCTGAGTCAGGTGTATCATCAGATTTTAAGTAGTAATAGCTTAAAGTCCCACGGGTAGGGGTATCCAGACCAAAACTGATACTTGGTGCAATACCTACACGTTTATATTCAGCACCGTCTTTCTGACCTGCTTTTTCATTTTGATGACCCATCACAGCAATACGCGCTGCAATGCCATTACCGAAATCTTTGTTGCCATCTAAAGTGATGCGCTGGTAATTATCGGTACCTTGTGCAATGGAACCTTCTAAAGAATCACCAGCTTTAGCAACCTTAGAGATCATGTTGATGCTACCGCCAGTCGTACCGGCACCGCCCATTGCAGAAGAAGAGCCTTTGGTCACTTCAACCTGTTCGACCGCAAACATTTCACGGTTTTGTGAAGTCGCGCTACGAACTCCATCTACATACATTGAGCTTTCAGAGTTATAACCACGAATAAATGGACGATCGCCATTCGGGTTGCCACCTTCACCCGCACCCAAAGTAATACCAGGTACAGTACGTAAAGCATCAGAAAGTGTAGTGACTTGAGTGTCTTCAATCAGTTGCTTAGAAATGACTGATACAGATTTAGGTGTATCCAGTAAAGGTGCAACAAATTTCTTATTTGCGGAATTATCTACTTTTAAACTTGGTGTCTGTTCAGCTTTAACTTCTTGATGAATAGTTTCGAGCTTGACCACATTTTCATCAGCCACAGCATTTACGGTTACAATCGAGAGGGAAGAGGCAATCGCCGATGAAACGAGTTTTTTACGTGATTTGATAAACGACATGTGGGAACCCGAAAAAAAGCTTAAAATTTATGTATGCGAATAATAATAATTCTTATTTAAATTAAGAATTACTTGCCGATAGGAAATGACGATTTTAAGGATTGTATTAATTGGTTTGATCAATGTGATAGTGTATCAAAATGTTTCTAAGTTAATGTATTTAAAATAGATCTGATTAATAGATTATTATCGTTACTTTTATTGAGATTATTAGAGTTTAAAAATTTTGAAGAAAAGATAAAGAAAAGTTTACTAAAAGTCCTATAAAAATCCATAAATGCCGATGAATGAGATGATCTGTCCAGTTTGAGTAATCAATATATCTACTCTTATTTGAGGGAAGGGATATTTAATCAAAGAAAAATGAATTTGACTGAATAAATTTGATTATTACAGCATCAATAAAGACGATTCAAGTATTGTGTTTTGTATATCTGCAAATGTTGTCATATAATGTGGCACATTTTTATAAACCTGTTATTACCAAATATATAGAGGAAGCCATGCAAGTAACTTCTGAAGCGGTTTCGGGCGTTGCCCGTCGTTTAAATGTTTCTGTACCGACGAGCCGTATTAATGAGCAATTTGAAGCTCGTTTAAAACGCACTGCTAAAACTGCGAAGATCAACGGCTTCCGTCCAGGTAAAGTACCTGTAAACGTAGTTCGTCGTGAATACGGCGCTGGTATCTACCAAGAAGTTGTCAACGACATCATTCGTGACACAGTTTTCGAAGCAATCCAACAAGAAAAAATCAACGCTGTTGGTATGCCAAACATCGAAAAAACTGAAATGAAAGATGATGCTTTAGTTTATGAAGCGACTGTTGAAGTTTATCCAGAAGTTGAAGTGAAATTCGAAGGTCTGGAAGTTGAACGTAAAGCGTCTGAAGTAAATGATAAAGACGTTGAGAAGATGATTGAAAATCTTCAAAAACAACGCGCTTCTTGGGCTGAAACTAAAGGCATGGCTAAAAAAGACATGCAAGTAACTTTCGACTTCGAAGGTACTGTTGATGGCGAAAAATTTGAAGGCGGCGCTGCGCAAGACTTTAAACTTGTTTTAGGTTCTGGTCGTATGATCCCTGGCTTCGAAGATGGCATCATCGGTATGAAGAAAGGCGAAGAGAAAGTGATCGATGTTACTTTCCCTGAAGATTACCAAGCTGAAAACCTTGCTGGTAAACAAGCTCAATTCAAAATCAATGTGAAACTTGTTGAAAAACAAAAACTTCCAGAAATTGATGCTGAATTCCTGAAAATCTTCGGTATTTCTGAAGAAGATGGCGTTGAAAAACTGAAAGCTGACGTTCGTAAAAACATGGAACGTGAAGTGAAAAACGGCCTGCGTAACCAGGTTAAAGGCGCAACTTTCGATGCACTTGTAGCTGCAAACGAAGTTGAACTTCCATCTGCAATGGTTGCTCAAGAAATTGACCGTCAACGTCAACAAATGATCCAGCAGTTCACTCAACAGTTCGGTGCTCAAGGCGCGAAAGCATTTGATTCAAGCATGCTTCCAGATGACCTGTTTAAAGAACAAGCTGAGAAATCAGTTAAACTTGGCGTATTGGTAAGCCGTATTCTTGCTGATGCGAAAATCGAAGTAGATCAAGCGCGCGTTGAAGCTTATATCGAAGACATGGCTTCTTCTTACGAAGATCCAAACGAAGTGATTGAATACTTCAAAAATGACAAGCAACAACGTGCTCAAATCGAAGCAGTTGTACTTGAAGATCAAGTTGTTGATCACATTCTGTCATCTGCTAAAGTGACTGATGCGACTGTAAGCTATGAAGACTTATTGAAAGAGCAACAAGCTCGTCAACAAGGCTAATTCAAGCTTTCCATAAAAAGGCGCTTCGTGCGCCTTTTTTCATATTAGTAATTTCTTGACATATCTGATTTTCACAAAACTAATGCAAAAAATATGATGGAATTATTCGCGATTATTTTGCAATTTCATTGATTATCCCTCATATTGTGATTATGGATTAAGTCACAAAAATTTAGGAATAAATAAACCTATGTATGTTCCAACGATTGAAAACGCTTTAGTGCCAATGGTGGTAGAACAATCCTCTCGTGGTGAGCGTTCTTTTGATATTTATTCACGCCTTTTACGTGAGCGGGTAATTTTTCTGACAGGTGAAGTTGAAGACAATATGGCCAACCTGATCGTTGCGCAAATGTTGTTTTTAGAAGCTGAGAACCCAGATAAAGATATTCATTTATATATCAACTCACCGGGTGGTTCGGTGACTGCTGGCATGGCGATCTACGATACCATGCAGTTTATTAAACCGGATGTTGTGACTTACTGTATGGGTCAGGCAGCATCAATGGGTGCATTCCTGCTCAATGCAGGAACTAAAGGCAAACGTTACTGCCTTGAAAATGCACGTGTCATGATTCACCAGCCTTTGGGTGGTTTCAAAGGCCAGGCATCAGATATTGAAATTCACGCACGTGAAATTCTGTTCATTAAAGAACGTTTAAACCGTTTAATGGCTGAACATAGCGGTCAGGACTATGAAAAAGTGGCACGCGATACAGACCGTGACAACTTCATGACTGCTCAGCAAGCGAAAGAATACGGTCTTGTGGATGAAGTTCTAACGAAACGTCCATAAGTTTTAGAGATTGAGATATTGGAGTAAATATGTCCGAACATCCTCAAGGACAAAAGCATTGTTCATTTTGCGGTAAAACGCAGTCTGAAGTCGGAAAGCTGATTGCAGGCGAGGACGCATACATTTGTAATGAATGTGTGGACGTATGCTTAGATTTGGTTCAAACCAGTCAACAGGTCGAAACCAATGACTGGGCGAACCGTCCTTTACCGAAACCGCATGAAATCCGTGCGGCGCTCGATCAATATGTGATTGGTCAGGACGTAGCGAAAAAGACATTATCTGTGGCCGTATACAACCATTACAAACGTCTGAAAGTACAGACCAATGGTAAGAAAGCAGATGATTCCGTTGAAATTGCCAAAAGTAATATCCTGCTGGTCGGTCCGACCGGTTCAGGTAAAACCTTGCTGGCACAAACCCTTGCCCGTCTTCTGGACGTTCCATTTGCCATGGCAGATGCAACAACCCTAACTGAAGCGGGTTATGTGGGTGAAGATGTTGAAAACATTGTACAAAAGCTTTTGCAAAAAGCTGATTACGATGTCGAAAAAGCGCAAAAGGGCATTATCTATATCGATGAAATCGACAAGATTACCCGTAAATCTGAAAACCCATCCATTACTCGTGATGTATCAGGTGAAGGCGTACAGCAAGCCTTGCTGAAAATGATCGAAGGTACGGTTGCTTCAATTCCACCACAAGGTGGTCGTAAGCATCCGCAGCAGGAATTCATTCAGATTGATACCTCGAATATCCTGTTCATCTGTGGCGGTGCATTCTCAGGTCTTGAGAAAATCGTACAGCAGCGTCAGGAGAAAGGTGGTATTGGCTTTACTGCAGAAGTCCGTAATAAAGACGAAAGCAAAAAGTTGTCTGAATTGTTCCGTCAGGTCGAAGCGACTGACTTAGTGAAATTTGGTCTGATTCCAGAATTCATTGGTCGTTTACCCGTGATTGCGACTTTGGATGAGCTCGATGAAGAAGCTTTAATGCAGATTCTGACTGAGCCGAAGAATGCATTAACTCGTCAATATAAACATTTGTTTGAGATGGAAAATGTGGACTTGGTCTTTGAAGATTCAGCACTACGTGCCGTTGCGAAAAAAGCACTGGAACGTAATACTGGTGCGCGTGGCCTGCGTTCAATTCTGGAAAATTCATTGCTAGAAACCATGTATGACCTGCCGAGTCGTAGCGATGTAGGCACCGTGGTGGTGAATGAAGCTGTCATTAATGGTGAAGCTGCACCAGAATTTCGTGCTGAACGTCAACCACATGATGAGCCAGAAACAGCGGCAAAAGTTGATTTAAAGGTGGTGAATAGCAAATCTGCTTGATTGCTATTCGTCAGAAACGTGCGAAAACCCCGTGTTTTCGCACGTTTTTTATTTCCAAAAGATAAAAGCAGATGCTAATCTCAACATCTAGGCGTGGACGCCGAAAGCTATAAAAATATATCGCAAAGCACTTGCATACAAGAATAAAGACGCAGTGAGGGATAAGCATGCGTGGAGTCGCAATGGTGCTCATCGGCAGTTTGGCGCTGATGGGTTGTCACGGTAAAAAAGCCGTAGTTGAGCCTACACAGCCACTCAGCACTTTAAAAAATATTGATCTTGAAAAAAAACCAGGCTTCGTCGAACAGCATCGGGTGGGGATGTTTACAATTGGCGGCTGGGTCAACCAGAAACAGGGCAATCATTTTCAGGCAGTTAAACCTCAGCATGAGGATGCAGCAATTGTTTATTTATACCGCCCGGATTCCAAATGGAACCGTCAGGAAATTGTCGCTGCCAGCCTATTTATCAATCAGCATCGTATTCCGAGTTTATTGCATAATCATCATTACTGGATTGAGTTACCTGCAGGCACTTATCGCTTGAGTACCAGCCGTCCTTTAGGTGCTTTGCACTTCCAGAAACCTAAATATCTGGACTTTACCGTAGAAGCGGGTCAATCCTATTTTATTAAGTATGATGAAGAAAATCTAAGCACCCGTCGTAGTGTTCCGGGGCCTCTGATGCTGATGCCGAGCAGTGTGGGCCTCAATGAAATTGCTTTTACCCAGTTAAAATCGGACAGTTTTAACTTTTTTGCACAGGATCAGGAAACTGGGAAAATCCGCAAGAAAGCCCAGAAAATTAAGGCAACTGAATATGATCCATCTACAGATGTACAGTTAACCACACCGTTTAAACTCTGGGATCCAAGAACCTGGTAATTAATTTTAAAATTCCAATAAAAAAGCACCCATTAAGGGTGCTTTTTTATTAGCTTAAATTAACCCGCAGCAGCGTCAACTACTGGAATTTTACCAATTTTCGCTTGCCAGATTTTTGGAGCAGTCGCGTGTACAGATGTACCATTTACGTCAACTGCTACAGATACAGGCATATCTTTCACTACAAACTTGTAGATCGCTTCCATGCCCAAATCAGCAAATGCAACCACTTCAGCTTCACGGATTGCTTTAGATACGAGGTATGCAGCACCACCAACCGCCATGAGGTAAGTCGCTTTGTTGTCTTTAATTGCTTCAACAGCAGCAGGACCACGGTCCGCTTTACCAATCATGCCGTAAAGACCAGTTGCTTCTAATACTTGGCGAGTGAATTTATCCATACGAGTTGCAGTTGTTGGACCTGCAGGACCTACAACTTCGTCACCCACTGGATCAACAGGACCGACGTAGTAGATGAACTTGCCTTTCAGATCAACAGGAAGTTCTTCACCGTTGTTCAACATGTCTACCATACGTTTGTGTGCAGCATCACGGCCAGTATAGATCGTACCGTTAAGAAGCAGCGTATCACCTGGTTTCCAAGAGTTCATTTCTTCTTGAGTGATGTTGTCGAGGTCAACACGTTTAGAAGATGAAGAATCCCAAGTAACTGATGGGTAGTCTTCAAGGCTTGGTGCTTGAATATGCGCAACGCCTGAACCATCAAGTGTGAAGTGTGCGTGACGGGTTGCAGCACAGTTCGGGATCATGCCGACTGGTTTGCCCGCAGCGTGACAAGGGTAATCTTTGATCTTGATGTCTAGAACAGTGGTTAAACCGCCAAGACCTTGAGCACCAATGCCCAACGCGTTTACTTTCTCGAAGATTTCGATACGAAGTTCTTCAAGTTTGTTTTGTGGACCACGACGAAGCAATTCGTCCATGTTGATCTCTTCCATTAATGCTTCTTTTGCAAGCATCATGGCTTTTTCAGCAGTACCACCAATACCGATACCCAGCATACCAGGAGGACACCAGCCTGCACCCATAGTTGGAACAGTTTTTAATACCCAGTCCACGATTGAGTCAGACGGGTTCAACATTGCCAGTTTAGATTTGTTTTCTGAACCGCCACCCTTAGCAGCAACAGTGATGTCTACTTTGTTACCTGGAACAAGTTTGTGATAGATCACAGCAGGCGTGTTGTCTTTGGTGTTCTTACGGCCAAAAGCAGGGTCAGCCAGTACAGATGCACGAAGTACGTTAGAGTTTTCAAGATAACCTTGACGTACACCTTCGTTGATCGCATCGTCCAGGCTCATGGTTAAATCAAATTTAACGTCCATGCCCACTTCAACAAATACGTTGACGATACCAGTATCCTGGCAGATAGGGCGGTGGCCTTCTGCACACATGCGTGAGTTAATTAAGATTTGCGCGATCGCATCTTTCGCAGCTTTGTTCTCTTCACGGTCGTACGCACGGCTCATCGCTTGGATGAAGTCTTGTGGATGATAGTAAGAAATGAACTGAAGCGCATCTTTAACCGATGTGATCAAGTCATCTTGCTTGATAATAGTTGTCATACAAATATCTCTTGAGCGGGCTGTTAGCTAGCGGGCTAAATTATAAGACAAATGAATCCGGTTGTGGGCGTTTTGCAGGGACATTGGCCAAAAGTTTATAGTTTAAGCAATAAGGAAAATTACTTTGGCTGAAAGATTGGTTAAAAATGACAGGTTTTTGTCATATTTACTGTCATATTTCAGCTTAAAATTTATTGGAATATAATTAAATATATTCTAAATATATGATTTTTATTAATTAATTAAAATTATGAAAATTTCATCATTGTCATATAACTGTCATAAAACTTTTACATAATGCGCTTATCAAATGAATGATGAGTTTTCTTTATGACCCTGACTAGTGTATTGATGGTAATTGCTTTTAGTCTTTATATCGCTGCTACTTGGTTCTACGGCCAGAAAGAAGATCAAGCTTAAGCTTTATCTTCTTTTTTACATTTTAAGAGCTAAAAAATTAGCCTATCTTCAAATCTTCAAATCTTCAAATCTTCAAATCTTCAAATCTTCAAATCTTCAAATCTTCAAATCTTCAAATCTTCAAATCTTCAAATTACCTTAATAAAAAAACAATATTTCAATCATCTTGGCCTTGCCACAACACGCCTGTGACACAGTTATTTTTCTTCATTACATTATTAACCCAGAAAAACCCAAAGCCTGAAAACCCTTACACACAGCCAATTTTTTAGGGCTTAGACTGAGGTCTCTCAACTTCTATAAATAGGGCAATTAGAATGAGTAACTTTAATACAAATGACATCAAAGAACATGCTTCAGTAATTGCTTCAGATGGTACTCAAGTTGGTAAAGTGGATCATTTAGAAGGTCAGGACAAGATTAAATTGACAAGAAGTGATGACGAGAATAATGAGCATCATCTGATCCCGGTCAGCTGGGTAAGCGAAGTGAAAGATGACAGCGTGATCTTGAATAAAACAGCAGAAGATGTGCACAAAGAATGGACCACGGTATAAGCATGATCGTTGCCTGACTTGTTCTGGTTTGGCTTAAATAGTCAAACTGGATGTAAGTTTAAAATAGGCAAGTCTGATCTGTTAAAGTGGTAAATGCCAGCCTGTTCGGCTGGCATTTCTTTTGTGTCATCAATCTGTTTATTTTAGTTTCATTTACTCATAGAGCAGATTAAGAACCTGCATAATTTTTTGAGCTAGATAATCTGTAGATGATAGAACGTCTAATAATTACTGAGAAAACTTATAAAATAGATCAATAAAAAAACCACCCGATCTTTTGATCGGATGGTTGTGGAGTGTTAAAGAAAATTAACTAGCTTGCTGATCAGCCTGAATCGCAGTTAAAGCAATGGTAAATACAATGTCATCGACCAGCGCACCACGTGACAGGTCATTCACCGGCTTGTTCAAGCCTTGCAGCATCGGACCGACACTCACGACATTTGCTGCACGTTGTACCGCTTTATAAGTGGTGTTACCAGTATTTAGATCAGGGAAGATAAACACATTGGCACGACCAGCGACTTGTGAATCTGGTGCTTTTTGACGACCCACACTTTCAACTGAAGCGGCATCGTATTGAAGTGGACCATCAATCAGCAGATCAGGACGACGCTGTTTGGCAATCTCAGTCGCTTTCGCCACTTTTTCTACATCTACACCTGTACCCGAAGTACCAGTAGAGTAAGAAATCATGGCAATACGTGGATCAATGCCAAAGGCTTTTGCAGAGTCAGCAGACTGAATTGCAATTTCAGCCAGTTGTTCAGCATCCGGATCTGGATTAATCGCACAGTCACCATAAACATAGACCTCATCTGGCAGCAGCATAAAGAACACAGAAGAAACCAGTGAATATTCAGGTGCTGTCTTGATCAACTGGAAAGCAGGACGAACGGTATTGGCAGTCGTATGTACTGCACCAGAAACCAGACCATCCACTTGATCAAGTGCCAGCATCATGGTACCGAGTACGACAGTATCCTGTAGCTGTTCACGCGCCTGCAATTCGTTGATTTTGCCTTTACGCAATTCAACCATTTTTTCGACATAATTCTCGCGAATCAGGTCTGGATCAATAATTTCAAGATCGTGCGGTAATTCAATATTGCGTGCTTTAGCAACTTCAACCACTTCTTCCGGTTTTGCCAGCAAGATACAGTGCGCAATCCCACGAGATTGACAGATCGCAGCCGCCTGAATGGTACGTGGCTCATCACCTTCCGGAAGCACAATACGTTTTTTCGCAGTAATCGATTTTTGTACCAGTTCATGACGGAATGCAGAAGGCGACAGACGTGGCTTGTAAGAACCATTGATTAGCTGTGCAATCCATTCTTCATTTAAATGACTGGACACAAAACGAGTGACCTGTTCAGCACGTTCAGTATCATCACATGGAATTTCATTGCTTAAATTGGCCAGACTTTGGGCAGTTTCAAAAGTGCTGAGTGGCGTATGCAGAATAGGCAGACCATGTTTGATTGCTGTCTGGCAGAACTCCAGTACTGCCGAATTTGGCTCATAATGTTCAGTCAGCACCAGACCTGCCAATGGAATGCCATTGCTGCTCGCCAGGCTACTTGCCAGCAGGACATCAATGCGGTCTGATGCACTGATAATCAGCTCGCCAGCCACGAATTTATGCAACTCATGTTCAATGTTGGACGCAATTAAACTGCTGTGTAAGACACGGCGCTGCTTTGCTTCACCCAAGTTCACCCAGTCTGCTGAAATATGCGCTGCCAGGTCAGAAATACGTGGCACACTTAAAGTATTACTGAATGGAACCAGACCAATGACTGGAAGCTTTTCAGAACCAATATGGGCATGGGTTTTTTGAATATCAGCTATAAATTTGTTGGTATCACTAATCAGACGTAAACCAGGATCAATGGTCACCGGGATATGGGCAGAATCTTCAGGTAAGCCTTTGGTGCGCATAAATAATACGCCAGCCATACGGGTAGAAGAGGACCCACCCAAATAACGTAATTGGCTTTCAACTTTTTCAGCTGCCACTTCAGGCTGGTTGATATCAGCATTGCTGACAATAATGACTTTGGCATCTAGTGCCTGTGCCAAGGCTGCATTAAAGCTTGGCGCAAAGGTATCACGGCTATTGGGTACCAAACCTTCAACAATAATCAGGTCGTGATTTTTGGCAATCTCACGATGCAGGCGTACTGCATCTTCAAGCAATTCATCTGTTTCACCCAGATTAAAGCGCTGAATCAGACTTTCATAAGCAATCGGTTCAACGGTTTCACTTTGGGATAAATGACGATAGAGTGCTGTAGTGCGATCTGTTTCCTGACTTTTTTCCTGTGAAAAAGGTTTCACAAAACCTGCTTTTACCCCTTGGCATTCTAAAGCATATACCAAACCTAAACAGGCTGAAGTTAAGCCGACGCCTTCCCCGGTCGGCACCAATAAAATCGTTTTCATAAGTAATATCAGTCGCGCAATAATAGAAATTAGGTAAAAGGGAACCGGGCTTGCTTATGCAAGCGCAGCTTCAGGTTCAGACTTTTTTGCAGTGGCTTGCTCCACTTCATGCTCTACCACAGAATGAGTTTCTTTCGCGATTCGGCCTTCTTCATCAGTTGGAACTACCCAGATTTGTGGGCCTGTACCATTATCGATCCGGCCTTCAGTACCGCGTTTCAAACTGCTATTAGCGTCTTTATCCAGGTTGAAACCGAAATGTGGTAAATAAGCCATGGTTTTTTCACGGATATACGCCGAGTTTTCACCAATACCACCGGTAAAGAACAGACCATCAATACGTGGCAGACCACAGCTTAAAGCAGCTAAAGATTTCGCCAGACGGTAGCAGAATACTTCAATCGCAAGAGTCGCATCTTCACTACCTTGTTCTGAGGCTTCAATCAGGGTACGCATGTCATTAGACAGGTTGTCAGACAAACCAAGCAAGCCACTTTCTTTATTCAGCATCTTGTCAATTTTATATACATCCCAGCCTAGGTTTGCAGCCAGGAAGCTATGCAAACTTGGATCAACATCACCACTACGAGTTCCCATCACCACACCTTCAAGTGGCGTCAGACCCATTGAGGTATCTACACTTTGGCCATTCCACACCGCACAGGTCGAACTACCATTACCGAGATGCGCTGTTAACCAGCCACCTTGCTTAAAGCTGCCCGCCAGTTCAGAACCGCGATCGGACACATAAGCATGGCTGGTGCCATGGAAACCATAACGACGTACGCCATATTCGGTATAAAGGAATTTAGGCAGGGCATAACGGTAAGCATATGCCGGCATGGTTTGATGGAAAGCAGTGTCGAATACTGCGACTTGTGGCAAGTCTGGGAATAAACGTTTAGTCGCTTCGATCCCGATCAGGTGAGCCGGGTTGTGCAAAGGCGCAAGTGGAGTTGCTTCGCGAATTTTTTCAATAATCTCGTCAGTAATTAGTTCAGCTTTGGTCAGGCTGCCGCCATGTACCACACGGTGACCAATCGCATCCGGCTTATAGTTCGCCAGACGCTCTAAACCTACTTCTAACGCTTTTTTATGATCTGCAAAAGGAATATGAATATCGACTGGTTCATTGCCGACAGTCACACCTTTAATACGGGCATTTTCTGTGCCTAAGTTCTCAGCTAAGCCGTGAATACGGAAATTCTTTTCTTCAAGCAATAGGGCAAACTTGATTGAAGAAGAGCCACAATTAATAACTAATACTGATTTAGACACGATTGTTTACCCGATTCTAATTAAAATTCTCATCCATTTCGTTGACCTGTCTGCTGGCAAAAGCGACACCAGATAGGTCTGTGATCATGTTTTAACATGGGTTTTTTTACTGTCCTAGATAGACTTTAGCCGATTAGACTTAAGCATTATCGACCATAGCGACAATAATAATTAAAATTTATCAGTTCATAGTTTTCATTTATAAATAAAATACTGCTAAAAAATGATCTATTTAACTGTAACTTATATTTCTTAAAAATAATGTTTATTTATTCCACCTTTTAGGTATGGATATGAAGAAATTATATGCAATTTTATAAAGGCTGCATATTTACTTGAACATGTCTTTTATTCATCTAATGCATAAAAAATCAGCCTTGCGAACAAGGCTGATTTTATTATCTATTTACTGGCGAATCTGACCATCGCCGAAGACTACCCATTTCTGGGAAGTCAGACCTTCTAAACCAACCGGGCCACGGGCATGAATCTTATCCGTCGAAATACCGATTTCCGCTCCTAGGCCATATTCGAAGCCGTCAGCAAAGCGGGTAGAGGCATTGATCATGACTGAACTCGAATCTACACCAGCTAAAAATTCACGAGCGATACTGTAATTTTCAGTGATGATTGAATCGGTATGATGCGAGCCATATTTATTGATATGTTCAATGGCTTCCTCAACACCCGATACGATTTTAACTGCCAGAATCGGACCTAGATACTCGGTGTACCAATCTTCTTCTGTTGCGGCAACTACCTGATTGCCCAAGATACGCTGGGTTTCACGACAACCACGAAGCTCTACCTGTTTTTCCTGATACAGCTCAGCAATTCGAGGCAGGAAATCTTCAGCCACTTTCTCATCAACCAGCAAAGTTTCCATGGCATTACATACGCCATAACGATGGGTTTTGGCATTCAAAGCAATGGGTAGGGCTTTGAGCAGATCAGCCTGTGCTTCGACATAGACATGACAATTCCCGTCCAGATGTTTAATCACAGGTACACGCGCTTCTTCAGTAATGCGTTCAATTAAGCCTTTACCACCACGCGGTACGATCACATCGACATATTCAGTCAGGGTAATCAGCTGGCCAACCGCAGCACGGTCAGTCGTATTGATCACCTGAACTGACGCTTCAGGTAAGCCTGCCACTTTTAAGCCATGCTGGATGGCAGTCGCAATGGCCTGGTTAGATTCCAGAGCTTCTGAACCGCCACGCAGAATAATCGCATTTCCAGATTTCAATGCCAGTGAAGCAGCTTCCAGAGTTACATTGGGACGTGATTCATAAATCATACCCACTACGCCCAAAGGCACACGCATCTTGCCAAGCTGAATGCCTGTAGGACGATAAGCCATATCGGTGATTTCACCAATTGGATCTTTCAGGCTGATCACATCTTTCAGGCCCTGTAACATACCTTTAAATCGTGCGGGGTTGAGTTCTAAGCGATCAAGCAGGGCACTGTCCAGATTGTTCTGGTGAGCTTTATTCATATCAATCTGGTTAGCAGCCAGAATAGCAGCCTGACTGTTTTCTAAAGCGGTATAAATTGCTGACAATGCACTGTTTTTAGTTTGGGTAGACGCACGAGCCAAAATGCGAGAAGCCTGGCGTGCCTGCTGTCCTACCGTTTGCATATATTGTTCAATAGACTCTTGCATAGCGGTTCAATCACTTAGAAATTTCACTTTGATATTAACAGTCTGATGCCGGACAATGAAGCCCAACACTTAAAAATCATAAGCTTTTCACTGTTTCTAAACATTTTGAAATTGTTTTATCTTTAAAAGCAGATAAGTGGTTGTCGAATCAGTTGCTTGTGAAAAGCCGCTCTGTATAGAATGAAATGTAGCGACATAGATGTCATTGATATAATTACTACAGCGCAGGATGCGTGTTCAGGATAATCGGAATAATCCTGAAGCATAAAATCTGTAAATAATGACTTGCACAATAAAAATAAGGCAAGGACGGAGGAAAGGAATATGAATTCCATTATCCAGATGGATGCCCAGGCATTGGACCAACATAGCCATTACGGTTTTTTTGATCTTTATGATAAGCACAGTTTCAAGCAACCAGCACGTACGACATGGATCGATGGCTGGAAAATCGAGTATATGGCCATTGCGCGTCCTGATACTTTGCATATGCGCCCAATGGTGATTATTGGGGGAGCTTTTCAGAACTTTAATTCTTACAAATATTGTGTAGAGCAGTTATTTGATGCGGGACCTATTATTTTAATTGATTTACCTTCCATGGGGGCCAACCAGCAAATTACTAACGTTGATACCGGCTTATCTGCAGGAACACTTGAACTGGAAGATCTGGCAGCGATGCTAGGCCAATGGCTGGAGCAGATGCAACTGCCTAAGGTGGCTATTCTAGGGATGTCTTTAGGTTCAGTGGTGGCTTCCTGTCTGGCAGATCAGCGTCCTGAACTGGTAGACCGTATGATTTTGATGGGTGTAATGCAGAAAACCCGCAAAAGCTGGCGCATGCTGCTGGAAGAATCTCTGCATTTAATGAAAGAACAGCGCATGGACGAATTTGGCCAAGCGGTGATTCTGTACTTGGTCAATCATGCACGTTTAAAAGAAACCCGCATGTCACCAACAGCAAAACGGCTGTTCTTTAAGCAGATGTCCGAGTTTACAGCGACAGAACAGGACCGCTATGACATCAACTGTAACCGTCTTTTAAGACTGACCAATGTACCGATTCCTCAATGCAAAGTTTTGGTGGCTTGCGGGCAGTATGACAGCTTTACCTTGCCGCATGAAAATGCCAATTTTGCCCTGCAATGTCCAAATATGCAGTATGTGCAGATTGCTTCTGCAGATCATGTACCTCAGTTACAGCGCCGTAAAGAAACCATGCATCTATTTGCAACTTTCCTGCGTGATGAACCGGTTGATCAGCTCGAAGGTATTATCCCGTTCACCCGTGAACAGATGCAGCAGATCGAACGACGTGGTGAAGAGCGGATTACGGTTCAGGATCCACAGCGTTATTTAAGTCATCGCCATTCTGATCTGGTGCTCAAGGCAGAAATTGTCGATATGAATTTCTTTGGAGTATTGCTGGAATTGGAGCCTGGATTAACCGATCAGGCAGCCGCATATCCACGTGATCTGGCTTTACATCTGGAAGATGAAGAAGGCGAGTTTAAGATCGAATGTTTAATCTTTGAGCATGATGGCACTCAGTTACGTGCTTTGTTCAAGCATGGCAGTTTTGATGTAGCAGAGCGTTTACTACGTTTTGTCCAGAAAGAGAAAGCACTTCAACAGGCTGAAGTATTCGATGCAGTCATTTAAACAATAGAATTCATAAAAAAACAGCGTAATTAAACGCTGTTTTTTTTCACCGCATGAATCATCCAGACTAAATCGCCCAAATGTTCATCCTGTTCATAATGAGGACTCTGCTGTCGAGGTTCTGCAAAATAACGTTGTGGCTGTTCGACCTCCACCCACATAAACCCAGCTTGCTGAAAAAACTGCTGTAGTTCTTGGGGCGATTTAAAATGAAAGGTGAATGCACTGCGTGAGATAAATTTTAGCAGACGACTACAGGCCCAGATAAAGCTTGCCAATCTGTTTTTGACTGGTTCAGGGTAAATATCACTGAGATAATGCACTTCACTGAAACCTTGACCATATTCGTTAATACCTTTGAGCAAGGTAAACAGCATTTTTTGATCAAAGTAATTGATCAGGCCTTCATTAATAATGACTAAAGGCTGCTGCGGGTCAAAGACTTTAAAAATATTCGCCAGTTCTGCACTAAAAATATCGCCGCTCAATACTTCCGGGGCATCCTGATCAATCTGCTGCAAAGCATTAGTTTTGATCTTGGCCATATCGGGCAGATCCAATTCCCGATAATTAATCCCGGGAAATTTCTGTCTAAAATTCCAGCTGCGTGGAGAAAGACCGCTGGCAATTTCCAGTACCTGTAATTGAGGATATTCACTAATTAACTGACCTAAGTGTTCGTCAATCATTTGATGACGCTGTTTCAGGGTGGTGCGCATACTGCCACCTACATGACGCTCAGCCCATGACTCCAATGGATGAACCAGTTTGGCAAGGAATTTACCTTTAGAGGTGGCAAATACCGGATGTGAAATCCCCATTTTGTACCAGATATAGCCGGTATAGTGTGCAGTAAAAGAAATATGGCGATGTTGTGAAAGAGATTCTGTCATGTCGTCCTGACCTTATTGTTGTTTTAATTCAATGCTGCTCATCAATATAGCAGTCTTTTCAACATGATAATAAAAAAGGAACACCTTGTCGTGTTCCTTTGTCGTATTCAGGTCATTTAAAAATTACAGAACCTGATCTTTAAACTGACTGATTTCATCACGGATCTGGCACCACTCATCTCCAAGATTCAGTTCAGTGCCGATCTGAATCTCTGCAATTTTTCCGCGCATGCGTTCCAGACGCTGCTGATTTGGCAGCGGTAGCTCCTGAATGCCTTCAAGTGCGATACACTGTGCTGCGCGATCATTGCAGACTAACCCCATATCACAACCTGCTTTCAATGCCGCCTGAATACGGGCATCGGCACCACCAGCCACACAGGCAGCCTGCATGCTTAAATCATCCGAGAACAGTACGCCGTCGAATCCAAGTTCTTGACGTAACACTTTCTGAATCCAGAATTCTGAAAAACCGGCTGGATTTGGATCAACCTGACTATAGATAACATGGGCAGGCATAAGCGCATCCAGTTGGGATTGTAACTGGATAAAAGTCTGCATATCCTTTTGCTGGATTTCTTCATAGCTGCGCATATCAATGGCAGCGGCCACATGCGAATCGGCCTTAACCGAACCATGTCCCGGGAAATGCTTACCGGTCGAAGCCATGCCAGCACGTTTCATACCTTTCAGAAAAGCACTAGCTAGTGGAATAATATCCTGAATATTTCTGGCAAAGCTACGGTCGCCAATCACATCACTAATATCATTCAGATCCAGTACAGGCGCAAAACTGAAGTCAATTCCGACAGCCAGTACTTCAGTCGCCATCAACCAGCCACATTTCTCGGCCAGTTCCAGCGCTTTTTCACGATCCGTCTGATAAAGCTCACCAAATTTGCCCATGGCAGGCAGCAGGGTAAAGCCCTGTTTCAGGCGCTGTACCCGGCCACCTTCCTGATCCACCGCAATCAGAATATCTGGACGGACCTGACGCATATGATCAGTCAAAGCGCGGACTTGGGCAGGAGATTCAATATTGCGACCGAATAAAATCACACCACCGACTTGTGGTGCACCCAAGAGTTCAATATCTTCTTGAGTAAGGGTAGTGCCTGCGATGTCGAGCATCAATGCGCCAATCATATGCGGAATCCATTTTAGAATTTTCGGGGAAAACAATACCTGAATTCTGCAATGATTTGCTACACTTTGTCAGCACAGAATATGATAAAACTACACGACATAAACATATTAAGTTGTTTAAGATGCTGAATACTTTAAGTTCTGCTCGAAAAGCAACACGGTCAAATTGGTCTTGAGGCCAAGGAAGTACGAATTATTTATGAAATTTCAAACAATAGCTTGTGCAGTTGCGATTGCGACAGGCGGATTATTTTTTACCCATGTGGTGAATGATGCAATTGCAGCTGATGGTAAAGAAGTAGTCAGCAAAGCAGTGCTTCAACCTTCTCAAGAACAGGCATTGGTATCCCGACAACTGGCAACTCTCGTTGATCGCCAACATTATTTGAATATGCGTCTGGATGCTCAGACTTCACAGCGTATCTTTGATTTTTATATTGATAGTCTGGATGCAGATCACAGTCTTTTTCTGGCATCTGAAATAGAAGATTATAAAAAACGCTATGGCGCTACTTTTGGTGCCAATCTGAAAGCTGGTAATTTGTCTGGCCCTTATGAAATTCATGCGCAGTATCGTGAGCGTTTAGCCCAGTTCTATACCTTTATGCTGGAAGAACTGAAAAAATCGCAAAATCTGAACCAGAAGAATGTATATATTGAAACGGATCGCGAAAAGGCGCCGTTCTTTAAAACTCAGGCTGAACAACGTGCTCACTGGTCAAAAATGCTGGTCTCTCAGCTGATTAACCTGACGATCAGTAAGGAAGAAGAGCAGGCCAAGCAAAATGCACTTAAAGCCAATCCTGAACTGGCGAATGGTCAGGACCTAACTGGGCCGGAAGATTTAACGCCTGCTCAAACCCTGACTAAGCGTTATACCCGTCAGTTAGAGCGTCTCAGCCGGATCAAGAGTGATGATGTGTTGGACAAAACCCTGAATGCGATGATGCTGACTTATGATCCGCACAGTAATTATTTCCCGCCTGTAGATGCGATGGAGCTGAACCGTCAGACTACATTGCAGCTGGAAGGGATTGGAGTGTCGATTCGCCCAGAACGTGGTAATGAAGATTACACCAAGATTGAAACCATTGTAGAAGGTGGGCCTGCCAGCAAATCAGGACAGGTAAAATCAGGTGACCGTATTGTTGGCGTTGCTCAAGACGGCGAACAGATGGTTGATGTAATCGGCTGGCCAAGCAATGAAATTGTTGGTCTGATTCGTGGTAAGCGCGGCACCAAAGTAACACTGAAGTTACTAGGCCCGGGTGCGACCATGGGACAGGCGCGTAATGTCAGTCTGGTACGTGA
Source organism: Acinetobacter sp. YH12233 (assembly GCF_013417725.1). Lineage (NCBI taxonomy): Bacteria > Pseudomonadati > Pseudomonadota > Gammaproteobacteria > Moraxellales > Moraxellaceae > Acinetobacter > Acinetobacter sp. YH12233. The sequence goes on along the minus strand of NZ_VPDK01000005.1, from coordinate 50,536 downwards.
TGTGATTCAGGAAGAAGATGCCGGGGTTAGAACCCGTACCGTTGAAATCCAGCGTGATGGTAAAAAATATCAATATGGTGTGATTGAAATTCCATCTTTCTATCTGAACTATCGTGCCCGTCGTGCGGGTACCGACTACCGTTCCGTATCAGAAGATACCAATAAGGCCCTGAAAGAGCTGGCTGCGAAGAATGTTGCCGGTATTATTGTAGACTTGCGCAATAACCCGGGTGGTTCACTTGAAGAAGTGGCACGTATGCTGGGACAGGTGATCAAGTCAGGTCCTGTGGTTCAGATTCGTGATGGTAACGGTAATGTCAGCGTCTTTGAAGATGATGATGGTGGTGCACAAACCTATGCCGGTCCATTGGCAGTAATGGTGAACCTGGCTTCTGCATCTGCAAGTGAAATTTATTCAGCAGCAATTCAGGATTATGAACGCGGTATCGTGATTGGTAGTACTACGACCGGTAAAGGAACTGCACAGGTTCAGCTAGATAGCTTGGCACATGGTCAGGCAACGCTGACTCAGCGTAAGTTCTACCGTGTGACCGGTGGTAGTACCCAAAACAAGGGCGTGATTCCGGATATCAAGCTGGTCGATATCTATAACGAAGAGTTTGGTGAACGTAAGGCTAAAAATGCCCTAGAGTGGGATACGATTCCAACTGCGCCATTTAAACGTGAAGGTGTGGTACAAAAATATGTACCGGAACTGGCCAAGTTATCTCAACAGCGTGTCGCTCAGAATCCTCAATTCAAGTATCTGGAACAGCGTACAGCGGCTATGAAAAAAGTCGAAGACCAAAAACGTGTAGTTCTGGATCTGGAACAGCGTAAAGCTGAGTTGCTGGATATCGAGCGTAAAGCTTTAGAAGCTGAAAATGCCCGCCGTGCTGCAACCGGCTTAAAACCTTATCCAAACTGGGAAAGTTATCAGGCATCTCTGGATGCCATGGTTGAAGCCCGGGCGAAAATGAAAGCCAAAGAACGTCCGGCATTACCGGAAGAAGAAGCTTTTGTGCTGGAAGCCGCACATGTCTTGGCTGACTATGCTCAAGTACAGTCAAAACAGTAACTTTAACATAAAGTAATATAAGTTCTAAAAACAGCCTATTTCGATAGGCTGTTTTTTTGTGCAAATAAAATGCAATATCAATTAAATATAAAGTGCTATGTAACAAAATAAAAAAGAAAAATTTGTGATTTATGTCGAATAAAAAAGCTGGAATATTAAATTTAATCAATTGATAAAATCTCAAAGACTTCTAATATATAAGCTGAATTTTTATTTTATCGATTCAGGGCAATTTTAAACTTCACTCCAGCTACTGAAGAGATAAAAATATTGCAATAAATTTTGTATATAGCTTCAAGTTTGAAGCAGTCGGGATGAACTCTGAAAAGAGTATTTTATTTTTTATAGGGCGTAAATTTAGCGGGGAATCGTGCGAATACAGCTGCGCAATAAAATAAAAATGATCGCCCAGATGGAACATTTTATATGATTCATGCTCATCATGATGTCAGTCTGCTCATTGGATCGATGGCTGTAGCATTTATTGCCTGCTATTTGACGCTTACGCTTGAGCAGATGCTATTTCGTAATGTATCGCTAAGGTTGAAAACCCTTATTTTACTGTTCAGCGGTGGCTTGCTGGGGCTAGCAATCTGGGGAATGCATTATGTCGGCATGACGGCAGCTCATTTTCCTGATGCTTATGATATAGATACTGCACTCACCTTAAGTTCTTATGTGATTGGCTTTGTGGGAGCAACCTTTGCCATCTGGCTCACCACCCGTAAAACTTTGCCTTGTGCCCGTCTGATTCTAGGGGCTGTCCTGATGGGGCTGGGTATGTCAGGAATGCACTATGTGGGCATGCTGGGTTTGAATGTGAAAAATCATGTGACTGCCTATCACCCTTTATTAATGATCTGTTCGATTCTGATTGCGACAAGTGGGGCGGGACTCAGTTTCTGGGTGGCATTCAAATATCGACAGGCAGTGCAAAGTACGATCCGGATGAAGCTCGTGGTCGCAAGTATGCTCACGTTGACCATTGTCGGGATGCATTATACGGGAATGGCGGCACTCAGTTTTTATGAAAATGCCCATCCATTGAGCCAGATCAGTCATTCCCACTATGACTTGCTATTTTCAGTCATCCTGATTAGTTGTCTGGTACTGGTGACTGCATTTGGCGTAGCCATGCTGGAGTTACGCTTTGAATCACGTAACCGTCAGCTGATGCTGGCCAATAAAGAGCTGGCGAATCAGGCGATTCAGGATAATCTCACCAAACTGCCAAACCGTTTATATCTGGTCAAATATGCACAATTGCTGTTTTCTGGCCGGCAGCAAGATGCTCAGCATGAAATCGCTTTTTTATATATTGATTTGGATCGCTTTAAAGCCGTGAATGATGTGTTTGGCCATCACGTTGGGGATCAGCTACTGATTCAGCTGGCTTATCGTATTCATCAAATTCTGGGAGATGATTCCAAACTGCTGCGGATCGGTGGCGATGAATTTCTGCTGGTGCTGGAAAATACTACAGTAGAGCAGGCCTCGAAAATATCAGAAAAGATTCTGGAACTGATTCAGGAAAGTTTCCAGATCAGTGGCAAGACCATCAATATCTCGGGCAGTATCGGGATCGCCATGTATCCGAAGCATGGCCAGAATCTGCAGGATCTGCTGATCAATGCAGATGCCGCCATGTTGACTTCCAAGTATCAGGGACGGAATACCTATTCTGTTTTTAATTTCTCGACCGATCAGCATGAAAGCAAAAGCCAGAGTAAACTGATCAATGATCTGTATAAGGCAGTAGAAGAACAGCAATTTATCTTGGTTTATCAGCCAAAATTTACCCATGATGAGCAGATCTGTGGTGTAGAAGCGCTAATCCGCTGGAAGCACCCATTGCATGGTTTGCTGGGTCCGAATATGTTTATTCCCGGAGCAGAAAAAACCGGTTTGATTATTCCGATGGGCTACTGGGCTCTAGAGCAGGCCTGCAAACAGATTCAGCTCTGGGAAGCTGATCATGCTGATTTTTTCCCGATCGGCGTCAATTTATCTGCGGTTCAGTTTGAGCATAAGCATCTGATCAGCACACTGGAACAACTTCTGAATCAATATAAAATTGATCCTCAACATTTGATGATCGAGATTACCGAATCGACTGCCATGCATCATATTGATTCGAGTATCCGGACTTTGCAGCAGTTGCGTCAAATGGGCATCCAGTTGGCGATTGATGATTTTGGTACCGGGCATTCTAGCTTCCTGTATTTAAAAAACCTGCCTGTCGATGAGCTGAAAATTGACAAGGAATTTATTCAGGGTCTGAGTGCAGGTTCCAAGGAAGAAATGATTCTTGAAAGTATTATTCAGCTGGCCATTAAACTCGGTTTAAAAGTGACAGCTGAAGGAATTGAAACTGTGCAGCAGGCAGAAATTTTAACCCGTTTGGGCTGTCAGCAGATGCAGGGCTATCTGCTGGGTAAACCGATGGATGTCGAGCAACTTGAAGCTAGGGCCTTTGTTTCTTGAACCCGGTAAATCACTATTTAGAATTTTTTATGATTAAACTAATCAATTGTAAATTATAAAATTTATGTGGTTATCGATTTATAATTTCTAGATTGGGTAGTGAATTAAATCCGTTAAATCGACGAGCCAAAAAAATATCAGTTCAACCAGAAAAGAGAATGGGAAACTGTGATTTCTCCAGTTTATAGGGCTGCTTATTGGCTCTAGAAATCTGCTACAATATCGTCAATTTTTCATATTGATCGTATTTGATCTTGAGCACTGCGGTTCTGCAGTAGGTATTTTCCATGAGTTTTAAAGATGAGTTAGCGGCACAGGTCGCTCAGCGACGTACATTCGCCATTATTTCCCACCCAAATGTTTGATATCTATTCAAGCCCATTCAACCTATTTCAAATATGATAATAAAAGCATTGTAAGTGCTGTAAAAATATAAAAATATTGATATTCTTTATCTGGTATATCTTTCAACCCCATTCAATAGATTTCAAGTCTAGTCAGTATGTTTGTGTACATATGTGTGTACACATTTTCTAGAATTTTCTATTTGAAAAAAATATGTACACAGGTGGAGTAAAATGCCTTTAACAGATACGTGGCTTAAGAAGAATCTAGATCGTGAACGTTCAGCTATACATACAGAGTCTGATCAAGATGGATTGAGCGTTCGTGTATCGCAAAAAGGAAAACTCACTTTTCAGATGCGTTTTCGATATAAAGATAAGCAAGCTCGTTTAGACTTGGGAACCTATCCAAATATGAGTCTTAAAGAAGCTCGTATTGAATTGCAGAAAATGAAAGCAATTTTAGAAAATGGACATGACCCGCGTATTCATAAAAAAGTAGAGCTTCACAAGATCACAGAGGCTATAACTTTTGAAGCGCTATTTCGTGAGTGGCATGCGAAATATAGTATTCCTAATAAAAAGAATGCAGATCAATATTTGAGATCATTTGAACTTTATGTTTTCCCAAAGTTAGGTAGCATACCTGCTGAGCAAATCACATTACATATGTGGTTAGATTTACTAGAAGAGCAATTTAAACAGTCGCCATCGATAACTGATCGCATTCTTACGAATACAAAGCAGTGTTTGGATTGGGGGATTAATCGAAAATTAATTGAGCAAAATCCCATAAGACATATCACTGGAAAGCGTGACTTAAATATTAAGAAAAATAAAACTGTTCGAGTATTACAAGATGATGAGTTGTCTTTAATTTTTAAAATTTGTGATGAGTCTAGAACATCATTAAGGAATGTTTTATTTCTCAAGTTATGTTTGTTTTATGGTAATCGATATAGTGAGTTGAGGCTTGCACGGAAATCAGATTTTGATTTTAGTAAAAATACATGGACAGTACCGTATGAAAATCATAAGACAGGAGAAAGTAAAGGGGACATTGTTCGACCTATTATTGATGAGATCAAACCGTGGCTTCAGTCTGCAATGGATTTGAGTAATTCTGAATACATTTTCCCACATGAAAATGGCAAAGAGCCAATGGGGCGTAGTGGGCCAACAGATACCCCTTATAACTTCATGCAATTTGCAAGGAAGAATTATAAAATTGAAATGGATCATTGGTCTATGCATGATTTACGGCGTACAGCAAGGACAAATTTCAGTGCGTTTACAAGTAGGGATGTTGCGGAACTGATGGTTGGTCATGTGATGCCTGGGGAACAGGGGACATATGACTATTATGATTATCAAAAAGAGATGTCGAAGGCTTATAAAAAATGGTGGAAAAAATTAAGTAATCTGTCTATCTAGACAGATTACTCATTTGGTTGTTATTGAAATATTTGATTAGCCATTCGTTAAACGTTTCTTCATCCCAAAGGCTAGTAGAGCCAGCGCATTTCTTAATAGGTTGAGGCATTGGTTGCTCGAACATTTTTTGATTAGGTTGTTGGTAACGCCATAAAGTCGATGCAGAGCAATTTTTGAGTTTGTGGCGAATTTCTTTAGATGTTAAGTAGCCCATATCTTTGATCCTTTTGTGATTATCGCAATTAGATAAAAGAACTAATTTTTTAACCTTAAATATTGGCTGGAGATCAACCTATAATGTTAAAACTATTAGATCAGTTCATTGATGGGGTAACTATAAAATTTAAAAAATTGTAAAAGTAGATTGGTACTAGCTTTTAAAAATATAGTAGTATTATGCTATGTAATTATCTGTATTTTAATGAATTATGATTGATAAAAAATTATCAAGGTTAGAGCAGCTTGAGCAGGATATATGGTTAAACTTTTGTTACTACTATGAGTGTGAATTGAATAATGAATTAATAGAAACGGAGAATCAATCATATATTGATCAAAAAGAAAAAATCATAAAAAGAATGCAGCAGAATGATTTTCAATTGAGTGAGCAGTCAGCTTTTCATTTAGAAATGATGGGGGATGTGGTTTCAATCCCTTTCAAGCCATTCCAGATTGCACAGCTTTTAATGCAGATAAATACATTAAGACCTGAGGTGAATAACTTGCCTGCCAAAATTTTCCAAAGGCAATATTCAGATATTTTAATTGCTTATGTGCAAATTCTTGGTGGGGTGGAGTTTATTCAGAACCGTACACTTGCCAAAAGTGCAAAGGCAATCATTGCAGTCAAAGCTCGTTACGACAAGCATTTATATCCAAGACGGGAAATTTTATATCGCACTTTAAGAGAGCAGGTGGCGCGTCGTGGCAAATGGGTTAATTTGAATCAAGCTGTTCATTTTGTGCTTGATGATCTGGTCAAAGCTTTTGAGGTTTACGATATTGAATGGCTTCAGTCTGAACTTGTGCTTAAGCAAAAAATGCTCAGTGAATTAGAGCAGGAGAGTAAGCAGTTGTATGCTAAAGCTCAGTCAGATGGCGTGCGAAGAAAGCCAGCATCAATTGGGAAAAAAATAGAAAAATTACAGCTCGAACTTAACAATCTTAATCAGATACTGAAAGCAAAATATCCTTCTAAAGAGATGGAAAAGTTTGGGTATAAGATGCCTTACAGTGGTGGATACATTGCCGAAACCATCATTCATGAGCTCCGAACTCAGCCTGATATATTGAAAGAAATCTTGTTCTAAAAGTTTGTTTTAAGCTGTACCTGTAAAATATATCTAATGAAAATTTGGCTGAATTATATGAATCACAAGCCTTACAAAGATTGGATAATAAGCTAATAATTTTGGTAATATGATCTACAAATTTGATCTATAAAAATAGTTGAAATGCAGGTGTAGTAATGTCTTTAGTTTATTTCAGTGACAAAATAATTAAAAATATTTTTCACAACCTTGGCATCGACCTGAATCGCAGCGGTTTTCTGAAACACAGGGATGAGTTGAATCTGGGAATTTTATTGGAATTGATACTGTTTATAAGATCACTAGATAAGATGAAAGGACATTATTTTTTAATCACATGGAATAAGTTCTATTTTCCAGTTTCTGCTTATAAGTTTTATCCTTTTAAATTTCTTAGTAATGATCTTGGTCTGAAGAATACCCGTAGGATGCATATTGATAATGCGGAATATAAAGTCAATTTATTTGAGTCGACATCACGGGTGGAGTTGTATTACGAGGTTCTCGATTTACATATTAAAAATGAGAAATTAGTGAGGTTGCATGAACAATTAAGTCCCACTCTGAATGAAAGGAGCAAGCCTACACAATTTAACGTTTTGCCTGCGAATTTCTTCCCTGATGTGTTTAGTGACATGAGTGTCGAAAATATTGCTTATATGGATGAATTTCTTGAAAAGTTCAGAAACCATGAGGAATTTATAAAGCGAAAAAATGAAGAAAATAAGGCTGTCAAAAAATTTCATGAATATTGCCAATATTTTAATAATGTGATGAATCTGAGTGCTAGAAGTTTTATTTTTACCATTGAGTTTCTGATGCATGGACAGCAAAAATTATACGATGATAGCTTCATTAATCTAAAAAAAGACTTTATGAACGCAATGAGGGGCTACAGGCAACTTGCTCAGATTTCAGGGTATTTGGGGTTCTGGGATTTAGCAGAAGACAATAAATTATGCTTCAGAATGATGTTTATTGTGCCAGATATTGGCATTGAAGCAGAAGAATGGATTGAAGATATCTGCTATTACTGGGAAAACGTTTATTTCGATAAAATTAGAGAAGAAAAAAAATATCAATTTACAGGCACAGATGCGATAAGATTTGAAGCGGTTGAGCTGCCAGTTGCATGGTCACATAAAAAACTTATCTCCCATTTTTTAGCAGTCGGCAAGAATAATCAGAATATGAAAAGGCTGATTTGTGAACATGCTGTTGCTTACATCGTACTATCTGAATTTTTTTACTGCCCATTCGAGCTTCAGCTATACCTGAAATCCATTAAGATGATTTCTGAGGAACAGTCTGAAGTGGATCAAGTGTTACGTCTTGAGGGGAAAAGAATGTACAGGGTGTTCAGAGGAAGCCTGCCAAAAAATAAAAATTAGTGTAACTTTAGCCTAAGCAAAATCCGATAGATTGGCGATGAGCGTTATGTAGATGAACGAACTTATCGAAACTACAGTGTAGAGTGCTTAACAGGTAATATATATTATTAACTATAAGTAATATATAAGTAATATATCAAACATAAACAATATCTTATCTAGTTGAGTGAGGCACTTAGCACAGTATAGCCCATACTCAAATGGGCTATAGACTATGTATCAATAACACAGTATTAAAATATTCAGAACTAACCCTATAGTATGTTCCAAAGTCTATGAGCATATTCAGCTAAGCAGGATGATCACAACATCCTGCTTTAGAAACAAGATCAGTAAAAAAATATATTCCTCACTTACATATGAACCTTATGTTTCAGTGAGAACCTAAATGTACCAGAATATTCAATATGATCAGCTTTACCATGAAGCAGAAGTATTGGCAGCAGTAGACCATTTCATTCAAGAAGTTTGCTTAGGTAGTTATGATTTATATCATCAAAACCTGATGATAGACCTACAAAAATTAGTTCAGTCATTTAAGCCAATCTATAACGCTAATTTTTTCTATTGCAATACAGTGCAGATATTCATTGAGGTGGTGAACATCGTTGATCACACACTCCGTCTAATGCCACAGGCAGACCATGATTTTATAGTCTGTATTGATGATATGACAGTCTGGCATATTCTAACTTATATCCAATCATTATCAGGCTGTGTAAAACAGCAACTGATTGATTTTCAACAACGTGAATTAGAGAATCAGCATAGCCTTTTTGATTATACATCCACACTCATTCATCATTATGCGAGAACACTGGTGGTTCGAGTGGATTTATCTATCAAGAAAGAATATCAAGCCTTATACAACATCCAAGTGTTCAATAAAGCGCTAGAAACATTGCTACGGCGTATAGCCGATCAAGATACTTGTTTTAGTGGGTTATATGGTTATGCATGGGCATTAGAGCATGGGGTTAGTAAGGGCTACCATTGCCATCTTTTGCTTATGTACGATGGAAATATGCATCAATGTGGTTTTGAAATGGGGCAGTGGATAGGTGAGTGCTGGAAGCAGATTACACACGGATATGGTTATATTTTTAACTGTAACCATTCCGACTATATGGCGATCTATGAAGCGATGGGGACTTTAGGGATTGGTATGATTCATCGTAACAATGCCAGTGAAGTCTATAACTTTTTTAATTATATTGTCCCTTATTTGGTGAATGGCGAAAAAGAACAGCAGCATCTCCGAGTGAAAGATTCAGCCTATATGCGTAGTTTTGGCAGAGGGGTGGCTAATTCGAAAAATCGTAGAGGAATGGATTAATCTCATTTAAGAGGAGAGCAGCTGAATAAATCAGCTGCTCTCCTTGTTGGGACTATTGTAAAACTTTTAAAGGATTAAAATGTAATACAGGAACTCCCAAATTAGTTCCTTTTCCAGTGCCTGATCATCACGGTATTTCAGCAAGTAAGAAACGCTGGAGTAAATGTACAGAATATGGATTTAATGATTTCACTCCCTTATATTTTGGGACGAATAACAACGAACCAAATGAATAATAGAATCAAAATACCACCGATGATTTTCCCTACTGTTGGAAACATTACCGCAGGCCAAACTAAGCCTTGTCCTAAATTGTAGGTAAATGGCTTATAGTTATACTGTCCCCAAAAGTGTTGATAGACGGCAAAGAAAAAACCAATCACTAAGTAGCCACTGATCACCCATGATTTAATATTTGAACTCATTTACTTTCCCCCAGCGGCAAATTTTGCCAATGCTATAAAAATTCCCATTAGGATCATGAAGCCAATAAATGGCAATCCTAAAAAGCAAATCACTGCAATAATGCAGATAATGCCTGCAAGTGTTCTCATGGCTATTCCTTCATGCACTGATAGGAAGAATTGACCATATCCATTTGGAAAGATTCAGATTGCTGTAAGGTGTATAGATTGTTTTTGAGTCCATCCTCTCCATATTTACTTTCGAGTTTGTCATAAATACATGAGCAGGTACTGCCATCAATCCCGCCTGTTTTACAACCACTGATAAATTGACGTTCAGTTTTACTAGCACAGCCTGATGCCATAAGTGCAAGTGTGATGAATGCAAGTGAAGTAAGAATTTTCATCATTCCCCCTAATTTTTATTGTGTTATTTGGTGTGTAATAAATTTTGCTGTATGGACTAAAGTGTAGATGCAGCAAAGCCTTCCAAAGCTAGATAGCATTTAGATCAGTCAAGTAAGCAAAAAATTATGAAAGCTGCTAATGCGGCAAGGAAATATAAAATCGTTTTAGGGAAAACAATAAAGATAGAAAATGCTTAGTCATGGGTATGACTCCTTTGGCTATGAAAGAAGTTTCACCGCATTACTGCTAAATAATGGTGGCGAAACGAAAGAGGGTTAGCAGACTGATAGCCAATGGATCAGCACACCCGAAGGTGTCCCCCTCCCGTTCCGCCGCAGAGGGGGCACGCAGGGATTCCCACCAAAAAGTTAAACTTTTTAGTGTATGGCTAAACGGTCTGCTAAAACCGACTGACGATGTAGGTCAGCAGTTGAATGATAAAATTAAGGTTTAAGTTAGTCAATCAAGCAATATTAAAAAAACAAGTAAAATCAAAGGTAGATATGCTATTTGTGGTAAATGCCCAATTGTATTGGGCATTATGATTGAATCAAAAACTATTATTTTTTATTTGGAAGGCTAGAAGTAAATGCCTCTTGAGGAATCGGTATCTTACGTGATTTAAATATTCTTTCAGATTCAGGTATTTGTTGCATTTGATCTTTCATCCACTCTTGAGACATAACGGGATGATTACTTAATTTTTTCATAGAGGCTTCAGGGTGGAATGGAACTTTAGCCACCTGTGCTGGGAATATCCCCAGTTTATTTAGTTCAGCCTCATAATGATTTTTAAGATCTAGTGTGCTTTGTAGTTGTTCCTTGAGTGCTTTAATTTCATTTTGCAAATTAGAAATAATTGCATCCTGACCTAACTCTATTGGAGCTTTGATCGGTTTAGTATTTTTAAGTGCCTGAAGAGAAAGCTCTTCATCAATAATTCCTCTTTTTATTGGTATTAGCATCCCTGTTTTCTTTGCGTATGTAATTTGTGCTTGGGTATAGCCATATTTATCACAGAAGTCAGTAATACGAATGTTGGTCATGAGCTTAAGAATTCCCAATTGATTGCGATGAAGTAATTATCTGATAATGTCTTTTATTATAAATTAGACATATAAAAATTATCTGATAATTATCTTATTCTAAATTATTTCAGATATATAACATCCTAATGAGAATCATGAAGCTCTTTAGAGTACACATGAAAAATGAATATCAAGCCTGCCATCGTGCAGGCTTTTTTATGCCCAAAATTTAGGAGTCAAGTCATGAGCTTGAATTGTCCCTTTTGTCATTCAACCGACATCATGATTGTTGAAGCGAATGCGCAACAAGCAAATTCAACATTATCAAATCTTGCATCACCCGCAGCTTTAGGGGCCTTAGGCACAACCGTTGCGAAGTCTTTGAATTTGCCTCCCATCGTTGGAGGAATTGCAGGAACTGTACTTGGTGGTTTGTTTAATTCTTTTACAGAACAAAGCACACCTCCACAGCAAAGTTTGTGCTTCTGTCATAACTGCTACCAAAAATTTCCAACGCATCTTCTGCACTAAAGATCGTTGGTATTAACACAGAATCAAATTTCAAATTAAAAGGAATACAACCATGGCACATCAACTTGAACAAATGGCTTATGTCGGTGAAACCCCTTGGCATGGACTAGGAAATCAACTAAGTCAAAACCAACCGATTGAGGTCTGGGCACAGCAGGCAGGCATGGACTGGCGTATCGAGTCATCTAATGTCAGTTATATGGCACAGAATGAACGTGGGCAAAGCATCATCATGCCGTATGAAGACCAGCGTGTACTGTACCGTTCTGATACTCATGCACCCTTGTCAGTGGTCAGTCAACGTTTTCAGGAAGTCCAACCTCGCGAGATCTTAGAGTTCTATCGTGATCTAACTGAACAATCAGGCTTTGAATTGGAAACCGCAGGCGTGCTTAAAGGTGGTAAGAAGTTCTGGGCGCTGGCACGTACAGATCAATCTACTGCACTTAAAGGCAAGGATGTCAGTAATGGCTACATTCTGTTGGCAACCGCTTGTGATGGCACCTTGGCAACTACGGCACAATTCACTTCCATTCGTGTTGTCTGCAACAACACCTTGGCGATTGCTTTACGTGGTCAGAACAGTAATGCAAGTGTAGTGAAAGTTCCGCATAGCACCAAGTTTGATGCAGATAAGGTCAAACAGCAATTGGGTATTTCAGTTCGTGCATGGGATGAACACATGTATGAGATGAAGCAGCTCAGTCAGCGTAAAGTCACCCAGTCTGAAGCCGCAGCCTATTTTGATGCGGTATTTAATAACACCACAATGAGTATTGCAGATCAGGAAGAAAATATTATTCAGTTCTACCGTGATGTTGCAACTCAGGCAGCACAGGCAAATGCCAAGGAAAAAGCTGAGCCAAATGCCAAGGCGATGACAAAAGCAATGGACATGTTTAATGGTCAGGGGCGTGGTGCAACACTTTCATCGTCTAAGGATACCGCTTACGGATTACTCTGTTCGATTACGGAGTTTATCGATCACGAGCGTCGTGCCATGAGTACAGATCATCGACTCGATTCAGCTTGGTTTGGTGCAGGAGCAGCGATCAAGCAACGTGGACTAGAACAGGCTTTACGCATGGTGTCATAGCGTAGAAGGTTAAGTTTTTGCAATGGAAAGTTAGACCTATCCTTTCGATTCTAAAGATAAATTTACATTTTAAAAATAATTAAACCACATCTTCGGGTGTGGTTTTTTTATGCCCTTTATTTGCCATCACCCATATAAAAATGAGGAATCCAATATGAATACAGCAATATTAAACCCATCCATTCAACAAGCAAGTAAACCCTTTAATGCTCCAAAATTGTTTACAGCAAAACGCTTGGTCAATACCAAAAATATGACTCAATCTGACTGGCTTGAGGTCAGACGACAAGGTGTTGGCAGTAGTGATTGTGCAGCAGCCTGTGGATTGAATCCCTATATGTCGATGCTCGAACTTTGGATGATCAAGACAGGGCGAGTCAAACAATCGATTGAAGATGAAAGTTCAGGTGTCGCTCCACTATATTGGGGTAAGCAGCTAGAGCCATTGGTCGCTGAGTACTACAGCATGCATACCAATAACAAGGTACGCAGAATCAATGCAGTGCTTCAGCATCCAGATCCTGATAAACATTTTATGCTTGCCAATCTGGACTACTCCGTTGTGGGTAGCAATGAAGTCCAAATTCTGGAATGCAAAACAGCAGGTGAGTACGGCGCAAAACTTTGGCGAGAGGGTGTGCCTTTATATGTCTTGTGTCAGGTACAACATCAATTGGCAGTGACAGGCAAACGCGCAGCACATGTTTGTGTGCTGATCTGTGGTCATGAAACCAAAATCTTCAAAGTGACGCGCTCCGAATCTGTGATCCAGCATATCATCAATGCAGAACGTTACTTATGGGATTGTGTGGAAAAAGATATACCACCTGATGTGGATGCCAGTGAGTCGGCAGCCAAAGCTATACAGCAGCTCTATCCGCAACATATTCCATTAACTGTTGAAGACTTGAGTCATAACGAACAAGCCAATCAATTGTTTGCTCAACTGATTCAAGAAAAGCATGACATTGAGCAGCATCAAAATAACTTTGATGAAATTAAGCATCAAATCCAGATGTTGATGAAGGATGCTGAACGAGCAACCTTTGCCAATGGTTCGGTGACGTGGAAGAAATCCAAAGATTCAATCAGTTTGGATAGCAAAGCCTTACTAAAACTTCATCCTGAAATGCTTGAGCAGTTTCCACAAAGTAAAGCAGGGACGCGACGTTTTCAGATATATACCGATGACTGAATCCATAACATCGATATTTCTAATCTTCCAAAAAGCGCAAAAAACCACCCCGATCCACCGACTCCCGAAGGAGCGGTGGACTAATAATGGCGGTCTTTGCATTTCATCTGATCTTTAAACGGTTTTGTATTTGCTTACATAACAAAGGGTCAACAGTAAAATTTTATTTAGAGGAAAATTATCATGATTAAAGGTTTAGCAATCACACCACCGATCCTTGGACGTATCAGTATTGGTAAAGTTGTTGAAAAGAACGGTAAACGACTGCCTGAAAAGGACGACCAATTTACCATTACCAGTCAAATCCAAAGCAAGGAGGGGTGGATTAAGCATCCGCTTGATGAGCAATTACGCAGTAAAGCACCGAATCAAAAACTCCGTACCATTCCAGTACGGATGATCTTCAATGATCCTGATCTGAATTTACGAGCAGAGTACACCTTGTTTGATCGACAGACTGGGCGACCTATTTGTGTTGGTGATGGTCAAACTTGTCAGCGTTTAACCAATCAAGGTGTTGAGCAGCAACCATGCCCTTCACCAGACTTATGCTCATTAGCACAAGGAGGAAACTGCAAGCCCTATGGGCGTTTACATGTCAATTTGGATGAAAGTGATGAACTCGGTACATTCATTTTTAGAACCACAGGTTTTAACAGTATCCGCACTTTGGCAGCACGGCTAAATTATTACCATGCAGCATCGAATGGTTTGCTGTCATGTCTACCGTTACAACTGACCCTAAGAGGTAAGTCCACCACGCAAAGCTATCGTACGCCTGTGTATTACGTGGACCTGACACTAAGAGATGGGATTCATTTACAAGAAGCGATTCAAACAGCGAAAGAAATTGATCAACAAAGCAAGGTGGCTGGGTTTAACCAAAATGCTTTAGATCAGATGGCTCTGCAGGGTTATAGCAATGCACAGTTTGAGGTGAATGGGGAGGAAGGCTTGGATTTGGTGGAGGAGTTTTATACGAATGAATCGGAAAATGAAGACGTTGGACAAACACAGACTGTAACAATAGCTCGAACTAAGACGAAGTCTCAGCCGAATCAGGGTGAGGGTTTTGTGCAGGATATGCAGAGAGGGTTGCAGGGGAGTGTGAGGGCAGTGAATTAGTACAAATAAGTAGAAAGGGAGCTTTGGCTCCCAATTTAATCGAGAATCTTGATCATATGACATTTTTATGCAGTGAATGTTTGTTTTATGCTTCAAACTGACAGTATTCGTCTAGGTCATTTTCTGTGTTGAAAGAGATAAAATATTTGCTTTTATTGTGATAGGATTCTTCTAAATTTTAACTTAAAATCGAAATTTAATAATAAATAGTGTGTTTTTGGTCTCTGATTTAAAATTAAGTGAGTGTTGGTTGGTTTTTTTGATAAAAACCAATAGACTTGCTACATTTTTGTATGAAAAGTTGGCTTTTTGTAGTATTCTGGTTAAAAAATCATCAACAATAATTTATTTTTATGATTTTAGTGGGTTATTGGATATGGTAAGTCGATTCAAGGGAAGTGTTATTTCACGAGTTTCTTTTGCCTGCTGTCTTAGTTTATTTATTTTTACTTATAGCCCTGTGGTTTTTGCTCAACCCAAGGCGGGAAGTAGCATTACTAACATAGCGAGTGGTGACTTTTATGATGAGCAAGGCAACTTGCAAGTCATCAACTCCAATCCCGTTATCCTCACAGTTCAGCCTATTTACTCATTGAGCCTGCAAAGCAATCAGCAGAATATCGGAACTATTGGCAGTAAACTCAATTTTCCTCATGTACTCACCAATACGGGAAATATTGCTGATAGCTATAAAATTACACTGAATCAACTTACAAATGACCAGTTTGATCTAGAAAATATCGCAGTTTATGCGGATCGGGATCAAAATGGTGAGCCTGATGACAATAATAATTTACTCAATACTGCAATTCTGAATTTAGAAGCAGGTGAGTCCGTTGCTGTGGTTGTGGTGGGAAGCATTCCAGTCTACAACATTAGCGCAGGTAATGTTGCAAACTTTACTTTAACTTCAACCAGTCAACATGATCTGGGTAATATTTTATCTGCCACTGTCTCAGATGTTGCAAAGGTGGTGGATGATGCAGTTATTCAGGTGACCAAAGCCCAGAATATCAGCACAGGTAAAACTGGCACAGAAATTACCTATACATTTACCTATAGCAATACAGGAACAGCAGCAGGTCATTTGCAGCTGCAGGACAGTTTACCCAATGATGTGACTTATCTAAGTAATAGCGCGATTTGGGGTAATGGTTCGGAGACACCACTCACCGAAGCAGATGATACGGAGACAGGGGTGAATCAGGCGGTTAAATATAAATATGCCAATGGACTGGTTGAGTTTGATATCGCAAGTATTCCTGCGCTCAGTAAAGGAACTTTAAGTTTTAAGGTAAAAGTTAATCCGAATGCAGCGGAAAAAATCAATAACACTGCTAACTATAAACAGTATAAAAATAATACAACTACCTTGTTAAAAGATACATCAACCAATACCGTTATTTTTACAGTTCAGCAAACCTTAGGGGTGATACTGAATAACTCTTCTGTTGGAAATACTGATGGAGGAACGAATGACTTGCTCACCAAATCAAACACATTTACTGGTGCAGCCAAAGAAATCCAGTTTGATAATTATGTTTGGAATACAGGACAGGCGACAGACAGCTATAATTTAAGCATTACAAAAAGTGCAAATGTCCCAAGTTGTGCAGTCACACGCTTATACCAGTCCGATGGGCGTACTTTACTGACAGATAGTAATGCTGACGGTATTATTGATACAGGTTCGATGGCAGCAGGCGTATCGAAAAAAATTGTGTTTGGTGTTTATTTCCCTGCAAATTGTGTTACAGCGACTAATGAAATACTAGATTTTGATGTTAAGGCAACTTCAGTTACAGATACAGCAATTACCAATAGTACTCGTAATCGATTAAACAATACCAATACCGCAGGTTCTAGTGACTTGTACAATAATGATAGTTCAGGAACTGGTATAGGTGCTGTTACATCACCTGGTGGACAGGCATGGGTAAATAAATCAGCAGTTAGGGGTGG
The DNA here is from genome assembly GCF_013417725.1 of Acinetobacter sp. YH12233. Lineage (NCBI taxonomy): Bacteria > Pseudomonadati > Pseudomonadota > Gammaproteobacteria > Moraxellales > Moraxellaceae > Acinetobacter > Acinetobacter sp. YH12233. The sequence continues at coordinate 33,410 of NZ_VPDK01000005.1, read as the reverse complement.
AACAGCCGTATTTCCTTTGGTTGTAGAGAATAAGAGTACGGTAACGAATAGCTATAATTTATATGCTTCGGTTGCTGAAATTGATGTCAATAATATCAGTACCAGTTTGCATGCCCAGTGGATAGTGAAATTCTATGATACGAGTGATGATTGCCAAAGCCTAGGAAATGTAATCAGCAGTACTGGCAATGTAGCAGCGGGTGCAACCAAAAAATATTGTGCTGTTGTCACTGTTCCCACTAATACAGACTTGGCTAATCTTCCTATTTGGTTTGCGATAAAATCCCCAATGAATGCACAGGCGGATAGTATTAAGGACCAAGTTGATATTATCCAGAGACAAATGACACTGGCAAATGATCGGCAGGGTCGGGTCAATATTGGTGGCACAGTTGTCTATCTACATACCTTAAAGAATACAGGAACTGTGGTTGAGGGGAATGCAGTAGGCCAGATCACGTTTAGTGTTATTCCGCAAAACCCAAATGATACCTTTACTTATACTTTGTATCATGATGCCAATAATAATGGCGTGATTGATGCGACTGATCCAATGATTAATGATTTATCCATCATTACAGGTGGTTTAGCGCCGCAAGCTTCAATTCAACTTCTCTTAAAAGTCCAGGCACCAACAACGGCAACCAATGGTATGTCTAGTGTGGCGAATATTGTGGTGAAAGCAAACAATACCATTCAGGGGCTGACCTTGGATGATTTACAAAACACTGACTTGACCACGGTAGATCCAACACAACTACGCCTAACAAAAGAACAAACTAAAGATGAAAATTGTGCCTTAACTTTGGCTACGGTAACCAATGCAACTTACGGAAGTACGCCGCTTCAAGTAAAACCAAATCAGTGTGTGAGCTATCGTTTAACCCTTAAAAATGAGGGGGCAACTTCTGCCAGCAATGTCGTAATCAATGACGTTGTGCCTGCTTATAGCAATTTACGTACAGGTTTACCACCTTCAATCACGCAGGGGACAGTGACTGTAAATACAGATCAAATTGCAGGAAATGTGGGTACGCTTGCACCACAAGGTCAGGCTTCCATGTACTTTTCTATTCGGGTAAGCCCATAAACAGAGCGGATATTAGAGCATGAAGATGATCAATACACTAAATAATAACCGCCCAAAACTGTTTAATTGGGTCTTGACCTTGCTGTGCGTGTTGATGGTCCAGCAATCGGCCTGGGCTGCAACCAACTCGATCATCAGTAACATGGCAGTTGGTGAGTACAGCGAAGAGGGTTCAACGGTTGTACAGGTAGCACGTTCCAACTTGGTGCAAACCAGAATTTTACCTGTGTACTCATTAAGTTTGGTGGCGGCAAATAATAAGAAAGCTGTAGCTGGGCAAACGGTTTATTTCAATCATATTCTAACCAATACCAGTAATGAGACAGACCAATATACTTTTGCTGTAAGCAATAATTCCACTGGTGATGATTTTGATTTTGTGAATAGTAGCTTGACGGTTTATCTGGATGCCAATAATGATGGTGTCCCAGATGGATCGCCAATTACAGGTTATACATTGGGTGCAGGTCAGTCCGTTGGACTGGTTGTTGCGGCAACCATACCGAATACGATTACCACAGGAAAATTTGCAAATTTAACTTTGGCGGTGACATCTGCGAATGGCGCGAGTGGAACAAATAGCAATGTTGACAAGGCAACTGTAACTGACCAGTCAACTCTGGTGGTGCGTAAAAAATTCTCTCAAATCACTGCTGCAAATGGTGATGTGGTCACTATACGTCTGGATTATCAAAATCCATCAAACAGTATTGTCACAACCGCAACTTTAACTGACACTTTGGGAAGTAATTTAACCTATGAGGCAAATTCGGGTAAATGGAATGGCACCACCGTATATGATTCAGTAAGTGGGACGGCCGATCCAACAGGAATTAATTATAGTGTCACCTCGAATGTTGTTACCGCAACCCTAACCAATATTGCAGCGAATACGATTGGCTATATCGAATTTAATGTAAGAATTAATAAAAGCATTGCAGGGAAAATTGAGAACGTCATTAATGTAACAGGGCCAGCGACTGATACAAGTAATACAGCAGTTGTGAATGTGCTCCCTATTTATGCGGTCAAAATGAATGGTAGTGCAAGCAACGTCAATGATAATGCCAATATCATTACGGCCAGTGCGGTTTCACAGGGGGGTGAACTTAAATTTACCAACTATGTCTGGAATATAGGGAATACCACAGATCGTTTTAACCTCACTTTAACTAACAGTACATTTCCAGCAGGCAGTCAAATTGAGTTGTATCGTGCCGATGGTGTGACTCCGTTATTGGACAGTAATGCTGACGGTATTCCTGATACAGGGTTGTTGGCTGCCAATACTAATCTTCCTGTTGTGGTCAAAGTTCGTTTCCCAAGTAGTTATACGGTAACCACAAATACAGTTTTTGAAGTTACACCACAAGCACAGTCTGTGGGTGATGGTGGTAAAACCAGCACGATTAAGGATCAGGGCACTTTAACTCCTGTTTCACAATTGGTGGATTTAACCAATGCTGATAATACGGGGCTGGGTAATGGTGCGGTTGATAATAGTGGCGCTGCATGGAAAACCATAACAGTAAAATCCAGTGATAATGCTGTGACTGGCGGACAGGTAATTTTTCCATTAACAGTGAAACATACAGGTGTTGGAACAGAGTATTTGCTCAGTGCAAATGCCAGCAGTGATTTTTCTAGCCTGACTTTACCCGCAGGCGTAAACCGTGTGCGTTTTTATGCATCCACAAATGGTACAAACTGTAGTGGGTTGGGTAATGAAATTGGTAAGACGATTTATTTAAATAATGCGGAAACCCAACTGGTCTGTGCGGTTGTTGAAGTGGATAAAGTCAATAAAGACGTGACTGTACCAATTTATTTCCGTGTGATCTCAACCAGCTTTGTTGGTACGGATAACCCTGCTCAGGACATGATTAAAAATGCTGTAACGATTGAAAGTGTCAATTCCGTACCCCAATTGGAATTTACACCAGATTTACATGCTCAGGTTGCACCATTGGGCACAGTGGTCTATCGTCATTTACTGACTAACCCTGCTGCTACAGACTTTACGGGGAGCTATGGTTTTATCATCAACAATAGTGAGTCTAGCTTTAACAGTGTACTATTTCTGGATATCGATGGGGATGGCAAGTTCAGCAGTGGGGATTTAAATATTCGTACATTAGCGGACTTACCAGGTGGCAAAGTGGCAGCTCATGAGCAAATTCAACTGCTACTACAGGTCACGAATGTTGCAAATAACAATCTCAATCAGACGAATACAACGATTGTGAGTTTAACGGATAGTAGCAATCAGGTTTTTGCCTCTATTACTGACGTGACTACAGTCAAGCAGTCACAATTAACCCTGACAAAATTGCAGGCACGTGACTTTGATTGTAATGGCACAGCTGATGAGTCCTATACCACAAATAGTCTAAATATCGGTAAACAAGCAAATGGACAAGGTCAGTGTGTTTTGTATAAGGTGATTTTAACCAATACAAGTGCTACTGCTTTGAGTACTGCATTTACTTTTAGAGATATGACGCCAGCCTATACAGTTTTATCTCAATCGCCTATCTGCACATCATGTAGTGGTATGACGGCTCCCACAGTTGGTAATGCTGGTACGGTTTCAGGAACACTAAATAGTGTGGCTGCAAATCAAAGTTATGAATTTAATTTTGGGGTACGCTATGTTGGACAATAATCAAAATATACATAAAAAAATATACGAGTTCAGTATGCGATATTGTGTTGCTTTATGGGTACTCATAGCGACTTGTCTGATTAACCAGAGTATTTTTGCTGTTACATTTGATTCAACACCTGCTACAGCTCGTTTTGAAGTTACGGGTACAACACAATCACCGATTGTACGTGGTGGATCAGGAACACAAGTCATTACAGTTCAGAACAAAGGACCTGATAATTCAACAAATACTGTTGCAACAGTAAACGCAAGTTTATCTACAGGTGTAACAATTGCTTCGGTGACCTCATCTGTGGGATCTTGTTCTGGGAGCGGATCTGGACCTTATACGTGTAGTATAGGTTCTGTAGCGAATGCGGGAACCTTTACTTTAAGCATTACCTATAATGTAAGCCTTGCTGCATCTGTTGGAACAGCACAGCAAATAGCAGTGAGTGTAAATAGTAATCAATATAACCCAGGTAGTGGTGCAGGGGAAATGTTGCACAATGCTTGGGGTGCGATTGGTGCTGAAACAACAGCTTCACAATATGGCGCATTTTGGGTTGGGCGGACGAGTACCACGGCAAATTGTAATACAAAATCATCTTCTTGTTTGTTAGGTTCTGCCTCGGAAGAATATGATCCTTTATTGTCAGCTTGGCCAAAAGATCAGGTCAATCCTACAGGGCAATATTTGAATAGTGCCGCAACAAGTAATAATAACGATACTTATTTTACTAGCGGTACTACAAATCCAACGGTGAGCCAAGTTGTACCGAATATTAGTACCTATGCGTATAAATCATTAGTTTTAGGTCAAGGCAGTAATTTTGTAAATAACCGTCGTGCATGGCAGTTTTCAAGTTATGTTTATATCCCAGCTTCAACCACCAGTGTTTCCCTTTGTGTGGGCACGAGCGGTGCAATGATTGATGATGGTGCTTATATAACGTTAAAGAAATCAACGGATAGTACCCGAACAGTAGTTCAAAGTCCGCGAGATTCTTATGATAGTGTCAATGCTTATGTTGTCACAACGACAGGTTTGAGTGGTGGTTATTATGAATTGGTTTATCGTATGGTTAACCAAAATAATGTGAGTAGTGGTGAGCATGCACCAGGTCAATATGGTGCGGTTGGTATGTCATTCAATGGAGGGGCTTGTACTGATGCAAATTTACAAAATGCCTTAACAGCAGGTTTTCCTGCATATATTAGTATTGTTAACCCGGACTCAGATTTAGCGATTACTAAAACAAATAATACCAGTCTTGCTGTTGGTGGCACATCAACTGATTATATTGTGCGTGTAACAAATAATGGTCCTGATGCTGCTGTAGGTGCGATTTTAAAAGATGCTGCGGTAGCGAGCTTAACTAAAACAGCGATTGCATGTAACACAATTGCAAGTAATAAATGTACTTCTGGTACAACACCAACCATCACCGCGATCGAGTCGGGTTCAGGCTATACTTTACCGACTTTGGCAAATGGTGAGTTTTATGAGTTAAAAATTACAGCTACGGTTGCAAATACAAGTACACTAACTTCTGTTAGTAATACGGCGACTGTAACAGCACCAGCAAATACAACAGATTCTGTATCAACCAATAATAGTGCAACAGATACGGATAGTATTCGAGCGCGTATTCGAATTGCAAAAATCTCTAATAATGGATTTGGTTCTTTTGATTTTACGGGACTGACCAATTTACAAGATAGCAGTGGTAATAGTGTAACAACGGATACGGTGACTACTACAGCCAGTGGAAGTGCAGTTACATCTAGCAACTCTCTCTATAGTTCAAATTTAAATAATGCAGTTTTGATAAGCGAGACCATTCCTGCCAACTATAATTTAAGTTCTGCCAGTTGTATTGATAGTAATGCAGCGAACTCGGGAAATCCTGCAACAGCATTTGGTACATTGTCATCCGGTCAATTGACGATCCCTGCTGCAAATATTGTGGCGGGTGCAAATATTGTTTGTACATTTACCAATAATCGTAAGAGTGCAACTTTCCGAATTTCAAAAGCTTGGGGAGCCAATAGTATAAGTGGTAATGTTGCTCAGATTGCAGCAACAACTGGTTTGACGAATAATACCAGTGCATTAACGAGTACAGCTCCAACCAATGTGAATGGTTCTAGTGTGACTGTATATGCGGGAGAAACAGTTACTTTGCCTGCAGAAACAATGACTACAGGAAATATCAATAATTATAATACGGTATTGTCTTGTAGTGCAGGAGGCGGGGCAACGGCAAATAGTCTTTCTGGTACAAATGGTCAGAGTAGCAACTCTTTAACTGTTGGTGCTGGTGATGAATCTAAATTAATAACATGTACCTATACCAACACCCGTAAGAGTGCAACGTTGACACTAAGAAAGACATGGACGAATGCCAAACTCAATGATGCAGCGACAGTTAGTGCGACAGGCTTAACTAGCTTAAGCTCAACAGCGGATACCGCAAATGAAACAGATGCAGGCACAGCACAAACTGTTTATGCAGGTGATGTGATTACACTGTCAGAAACGATCACAACAGGTGCAGGAAACTATACAGCTGGCTTAGCATGTACAGGGAATACAACGGCCTTAAGTGGTTCGCAACTGACAGTCAATGCTTCAGATAGCTCAGTGGTATGTACCTATACCAACATTCGTAAGAGTGCAACACTTACCTTAAGAAAGACATGGACGAATGCTAAGATTGCGGATTCTGTGACGGTTAATAGTGCAGGGTTTATTAATAATGCTTCTGTATCTTCGGTTGTAACAACTTCTGGAAATGACACAGCAACAAGTACTGTTGTGACAGTTTATGCTGGAGAGGTCGGAACAATTGTTGAGAATTTTATAGTGGGTAATCCTACGGATTATAATTCATCATTAGCTTGTTCTGGGACAACTGGATTAGTAGGTAATTCACTCACAATAAATGGGAATGATACAAATGTACTTTGTGTTTACACTAATAGTAGAGTGACTCAAGTTATAATCTCTGGCAAAGTGTTTAATGATAATAGCGGTACAACAAATAACATTACTAATGCTTACAATGGTATCCAAGATAATGGTGAGCTTGGAATTGCGAATAGTTTAATTGTTCTGAATGACTGTAACTCAGCACAAGTAGCTACAATGAAGACGAATGCTAATGGTGAATATAGCTTTAGTGTTAATCAGAATTTATTACCATCATCTTTTTGTATCGTTCAGCAGAATTTACCTGAATATATTTCTGTCAGTGCCGATAGTATAGAGGTAGCAAAAACAAGTGCGACCAGCTATCCAAACAATAACTTTGCTGATGTTAAACTCAATGTACTTTTAACTGAAGATGGACAACATACTATTACCGCAGGTGAAGTGACTGATTATCCCCACCGTTTAAGTACCCAGGCCCCTGTTTGGGTAACAAAGTTGGAACAAACCCAATCAAACTCAAGCAATGATCAACCTTGGCAGGCATTGGTTTATCGGGATAGTGACTGTAATGGTAAGGTAGATATGGGTGAAGTTGTATTTAACCCAACTGCTGCAAGTACTGTTCTATTACAGCCAAGTGTTGATATTTGCCTTGTACAACGTGTATTTGCACCAAGCAATGTATTTGCTGGAGCGCAGCATATTGGCACATTACAGGCAACCTATGCAGTAAGTTCATTAAGTCTAACAGATCAAAAAACCCAACAGCGTCAGGATGTGACACTAATTGGCAGTGCAGGCCTGACATTGACAAAAAAAGTACGTGCAGTAAGCAGTTGTTCATCAACTCCGTCTGATTCATTAGGCTTTTTAGTAAATAACCAAGCCACAAAACAACAGAATTTAGAGTATGAGATCACCTATAAAAATAATAGTGTGAAGAACCTACAGAATGTCAAAGTAAAAGATAGTTTACCAACTGGTACTAATTTTGGCAGTCTAAGTTGCGGCCTAACACCAAGTGGAAATACTTGTAATGCAACACGTTCTGGAGAAGTTCTTGAATGGACTTTAACAGGTTTGCTAAAACCATCAGCCACAGGAACTTTAAGATTTTGTGTTAGTCAGTAAACAGAACCTATCACAGATCGGTAGGTTGAAAAACGTGCAAAGGGCTTCGGTGAGGAAAGATGGTATGGAATTTGCTTTGGCTGAAAGTAATACAATATTTTGTAAAAGTGTGAAGTAAATCAAACAAATTTGTTGATTGTTGATATGCTTTTGTAAAAAATGGTTAACGTTTTTTTGGATGGCAAATGTACTGTTCAAAAATAAAAGAGAAGACTAGGAATAATTGAATGGCGTATTTGAACAATATGTACAAGAAATGTTTGCTTGGTACTGCGGTTCTTGTTTTGGCTGGAAGTGTATTCGCTGAGCCTAAAACGACAAAAGAGCCCGTTTCAGTAGAACTCAAAACTTTCCTGATCAGTGCAGGCACTGATGGGAAACCAACCTCAAAGCTGGTGACCAAGGTAAAACCCAATGATGTGATTGAGTATCGGGCAACGTATACCAATAATACCACTGGGAAAATCAAGAATCTGGCCGCGACTTTACCAATACCTGTAGAAACTCAATTTTTGGCGAAGTCTCAGCCAGAAAATGCTGAAGCAAGTACCGACGGTACACATTTCGCCCCAATGCCTTTAAAACGCAAAGAGGGTAATCAAATGGTGAATGTACCACTGAAAGATTATCGTGCATTGCGTTGGACCATTGCGGAACTTCCTGCTGGAAAGTCTGTGACGGTTTCTGCTCAAACACGCGTAAACAGTGAAAAAACAAGTAATTAATTGGCATTTTACGTATAAGGGGTAAAATAGTGTCAAATCGTCTACAACTCACACAGCTAGCGGCTTCCATTGCATTGGTTGCTGGTAGCGCTGCTTTTGTTTCATCTGCACATGCCGCTGCACCAGCAGCAGGTACAAATATCAGTAACGTTGCATCTGCAACCTATACCGATAGTACTGGTGCAAGTAAGTCTGTAAACTCAAACATTGTAACCACCACAGTTTCAGCTGTTGGAAGTATCACGTTGGTTGCAAACCGTACCGCAACTGCCAACCCGAACGCCTTGGTCTCTTTATCACATACCTTAACCAACAATGGTAATAGTAGCGATACCATTACTTTAAGCGTGGCGAATATTGCTAATGGTGCTGCTGGTGATGACTATGACTTTAGTGGCCTTAAAGTCTATCGGGATACCAATAATGATGGTACACCTGATGGGGCACCAATTCTCATTGGTGCTGCAACGGGTACAATAACCCTGGCGGCAGGTCAGTCGGTTAACTTGATTGTTGAGGGTGTTACCAATGCATCGGCAGCCGTAGGTGCAGAGGGTCAATGGACGTTAACTGCGAAAAGTGATCTGACTAATGTTGTGACTGGTGGAGCACTCATTGCCAGAAATACCGATACCGTGACCATTATCAATGGTGCTGTCATTAGCTTGAGGAAATCGGCCAGTGTCAGCTTGATTGATGCAACCAAAGCTACTGATGCTGATCGTGAAGTGACCTATACCTTGAATTATACCAATACAGGGAATAGTGCAGCATCGAATTTTACCATTGAGGATACAATACCTGCTGGTTTAGAATACGTTGCAGGTTCAGCAAAGTTGTATGGTAATAATCAAACTGATAATGCGGATACGGATGGCTATCAATTTATTGAGACCAACCCAGGAAGTAATGATGGTAAAGGCAAGGTCAGCTTAACGGTTGCATCTTTGGCACCAGGCAGCTCAGGTATATTGACTTTTAAAGTACGTGTGCCGCTAAATGCGCCTGTAAGCGTAATTGAAAACACTGCATATTCTGATGTAGATGGTGCAGGCACGGCATCGTCACCTCAACCATCTAACACGCACCAACTGGAAATCGCAAAAATTTTCAAAGGTACCATCAACGATAGTGATAGCAATAACTATGCCGATAGTCCAACCCCTGGTCCTGCTCCTTTAGATAACCAAATTACCATTGCTAATCTACTTCAGGGCAATGTTGCTGTCTTTGGTACAGCAGCAACTGAAAAGATCGTAATCCATAACACAGGTAATTACGCCGATGAGTTTATGGTTTCAACCAGTAATGGTACTTTGCCTTCAGGTAGTGTGATTACTCTATATCAGGCAGATGGTGTAACACCATTTGTTTCAACAGGTACCATTGCTGTAGGTAGAAAGTATGAGCTGATTGCAAAAATCAACTTGCCTGCATCCTATGCAAATGCAGCAAATGAAGCAAATCCAAACCTTACAGCAACTTTATTGGTAAAACCAAAGTCAAATCCAGCTCAGACTGCCGATACTTTGGATTTGGTTATTACCAGAGTCACCCCTGCAACTGTGGACTTACATAACGGTAATAACACTAATCAAGATAATGCTACTGGTACAGTCGGTGCTACTGTCGGGACAGGTAAGGATGCCAATCAATATGCGAATGAAGCATCAGTTCTACCAGGTAACTCGGTAACATTCCCATTAAGTGTAGATAACCTCGGTTCAGTAAGCGATAACTTCAATTTATCGCATAACCTGCCAGCAGGTTGGGATGTGAAGTTCTATCTAGTGGCGAATCCTTTAGAGACAAATCCAAATAACTGGACACCAACGGGTTCACCAATTACCAATACTGGCAATATTATCCAGGGTGGTAATACTAAACTGGTTGTTGTTGTAACGCCACCAGCTGGTGCAACAGCAGGTGGTGTAGATGCGAACTTTACTGTGAGATCGGCATCAACCAATTTAACCGATACCTTATCGAATAGAGTGACCGTTCAGGCAGACCGTAAACTGGTTCTAAACCAGGATCGTATTGGTCAGGTTGCACCAGGGGGTACAGTTGTTTATAAACACACTTTAACCAACAATAGTAACTTGGTTGAAGGTGCAACCGCAGAGGGTATACCATTTACTTTAACTAGTTCAAATACTGACTGGGCAGCCAGTTTGTATATTGACAACAACAATGATGGCTTGATCGATGCGAATGATACGCTAGTCACAGGAACTGCTCTTACATTCCTTAATAATGCTGGTATTGCCAAGGGTGCTACAGTCAACTTACTCGTTAAGGTTCAGGCACCAGTCAATGCAACTGTGGGTACGCAAAATCCAGTGGTATTGACGTTCTCACCAGTTCAGTATAATGGGCAGAATCATCCAGTACTTACAAACACTGACTTGACCACAGTCACTGCAGGTCAGGTACGTTTGGTGAAAGATCAGTATCTTGCTAACTGTGCAGATGGTACAGCAATTAATGGAACTGGAACTTATACACAGGCAACAGTAAGTGCAAAACCAGGTGAGTGTGTACGTTATCGTATTGTGGCAACGAATGAAGGTAATGCAACAGTAACAAATGTTGTGATTAGTGATAATACGCCGTCATATACTACATTGAAAGCAGTTACAACATCAGGGACTGAATCTCCAAAAGCAACCAACGCAACACTTGGTGGTATTTCTGCTGATGGTGCAACAGGTACAGTTTCAGCAACTCAGTCTAGTTTGGCACCGAATGCTACTTCTTCATTAGAGTTCGTAATCAAAGTTGATGAGTAATACTTATTAACATTAATGTAAATCAATAATTAAAGATGTGAACATTTGCCTAGGCAGGTGTTCATCTCAAATAAATTTTTAAGATTTTTTTAGACTATTTTAGTTAAGGGTACGGCGCTGTGCTACAACAGAAGCAATCTAACGCATTCCATAACATGACATTCATGTTATCAACGTTGACAGTATCTATATTGTCAGCGCAGTATGGTTATGCAGCGAATATGCCTGAAGTGGGTAGCTCTATCCAGAATATCGCCTATGCAACTTATGTTGCACCCGATGGTAAATCCCAACAATCTGTTTCAAATACCGTCGCAATCAATGTTTCTGCTCTTTATGCAATTGCTTTAACTACTGCACCGATTCAGGAAATTGAACCAAGTACCCGTGTGATCTGGGCCAATACTCTGGTCAATAATAGTAATGCTCCTGTCAATGTACAGCTAGAAGCATTAACAATAAATGAACTAAGCAACGTTAAAATTTATGTAGATACCAATAAAAACGGTCAATTCGATACTGATGACCAGCAACTGACAACTACTGTTGCCTTAGCAATAGGTCAGAGTGTACATTTATGGGTTGTTGCAACAGCAAGTGCGACATTGACTGAAAGTCAGCAGTTAAATTTACCAATAAAAGCCACACTCGTTGAAGATAGTAGTGTAATCGCAACGGCTACAGATAGTGCCATTAGCTATGGCCCACAACTGGTTGCAACCAAAGAGGTTGTCCAGAAAACTTTTGAGCCATCAGCGAATGCTAGCTATGATCTTAACTATACCTTGGCCATCACCAATCAAGGGAAAAAAGCGGCAAGACCAGTGGATGTGATGATCGATGGTCAGGCACAAAAAATGGTGCTTCTAGTCGATGATCTACCTGCCAACACGATATTCAAGTCTGCCCAGTTAAAAAATACACAGGCCAAAGTTTTATACAAACAAACGGGCAATAACTATACAACTGTTTTACCAAGTGATTTAAGCAAGGTTGATCAATTGGTGGTTGGCTTTCCACAAATTGAAGCCAATACAACGGAACAGGTTGACCTTACGGTTACAATGAATCGTAACATTGCCAAAACAACGGTTAAAAATACCTATAAAGTTTCGTATGCAACCACAAATAGCCAAAAAGAGGTATTGTCTAATCCTGCTTTAACCGTGGTAGGTGGTCTTGCAGTGATTAATAATAAATCTGGTGATTTCCAAAATGTCTTGACCACAGGCAGCGTGAATAAACCACTTTATCTTGAAGCGCAAAATGCCAGCTGTAATGCGGACCGTTATACTGCCGACAAGGTGAAAATTAAGCTTAAATCAGCCAAAACAGGTGATCTTGAAGAAGTCATTGGGGTAGAAACTGGCCCGAATACAGGCGTATTCCATTACACGCTACCAACCGCATTTGCGGAAGTTGGGGTTTCTTATGATGCGTTATTGCAGACCATCAAACGTGATCAGGTACAGGTTAGCCTGACGGACTGTCTGGATGCACAGGGTAATTCAACCCAGACATTTACCGATATTAGGACTCAGGTGCTTATTGACCCATATGGCACAGTGTTTGATGCCAAGACAGGTTTACCTGTGGCGGGAGCAACGGTCACTTTATTAGACCAGAATGGCCAGCCAATTGCGGACAATATTGCATACAAACTTGATGAGCAGACTGGAGAGCTGGTTACAATTCCAGCCAAGCAGGTCACCAATAGCGAGGGTGAATTTATTTATCCCCTTGTTAAAGCAGGAACCTACAGTTTTGTTGTGGATACAACCACAATTCCTGGAAATACACGTTATAGTTTTGTCAGTGATAAATCTGTTTATCCAAGTTTCCCTGCGGATAAGGCTGTTGATCTGGAATGGTCTTATGCTGGCAAATTCACCTTAAATAATGGTGATCCAGCACTCAATATTGATATTCCAATTGATCCTGATTTGACTGTACCAACCTCGCCGTTATTTGTACAAAAGGTTGCGACCAATAAAAACTCGGAAATCGGTGAGTTTGAAGAATATACCGTGACGGTTGCCAATCGTGGCACGGTGGATTCCAAAGATGTTTCGATTACTGATACCTTGCCTAGAGGCTTTATCTATGTTCAGGGTTCTATGCGTATCGATGGCACCAAGGTTGCTGACCCATTAGGTGGAAAAGGTCCTTATTTGAAACTTGGTTTAGGTACACTGACTCCAAGTAAGGAAGTTAAGGTTCAGTATCGCGTCTATATTGGTCCAAATGCCTTGAATGGTGATGGCATTAACCGTGTTCGGGCAAAAGATGGTCAGGGAATCGAATCAAACGAAGCATCTGCAAAAGTAGAAGTAACTCCTGGCGCAATGATCTCTGATGGCTTTATTGTTGGTAAGATTTTTACTGACTGTAACCGTAATGGGGTACAGGATGCAGGTGAAGTCGGTGTGCCAGGTGTGCGTATTTACCTTGAAGATGGTAGCTATGTGGTGACTGACAGTGAAGGTAAATATGATTTTTATGGGATCAGTGCCAAAACCCACGTTCTAAAGGTTGACCGTACCAGTTTGCCAGTTGATTCTGAGTTGGTGTTAATTGGCAATCGTCAGGCAGGTGATCCAAATAGCCGTTTTGTGGATTTAAAACGTGGTGAACTACATCGTGCCGATTTTGCAATTGCCAATGGTACAGGACAATGTTCGCAAGCCTTATTGCAACAAATCGCAGAACGTAAAAAACGCATTGAACAGGACAACACCAATTTAGAACAGGTGTTACGTTCAGACCTTACCATTGATCCAGTTTTTTCCAAGATTACCGATGTTAAAGGTCAGCCAGCAAGTGGTTGTATCTCGGCACAGGGAATCAGGGCCAATTGTAACCTTGATTTTTCCAAGGAACAGGCTAAGGAACTGAAAGAGGTTACTTTTGAACCAGAAAAATCTGGCGTTGCTTCTTCAGTTGCCTTGCCACTGACTGAAACATTGGCAGCAACTGAGAGTGTGCCAGCCGAATCCACTCAAGCTGCGAAAATGCTTAGTCTGGAAACAGTGCTGGAAAATGCTGCCAATAATCAGCTAGAAATTATCAACTTAAAAGATGGGCAGCTTCTTGGTTATGCCCAAACAGCGGTTCAGGTTAAGGGTGCTGCTGGCACACAACTACAACTGTGGGTAAATGGCACACAGGTTTCTGAGAAACGCATTGGTAAACGTGCAATATTGCCTGACTTACAGGTTGCAGGTCTGGATTTTATCGGTGTCGATCTCGCTGTGGGTAAAAACAGTATTGAAGTTCGTCAAGTCGACATGATGGGTAATGTTCGGGATAGCAAACAGGTCAATGTGATTGTCCCTGACCAAATGGATAAGCTGTTACTTGAGTCAGCCAAAGTACAGCCGCAAGCCAACGGCCGTGATTATTTTAACGTGACCATGAAAATTGTTGACCGTAATGGCACATTGGTTTCTACCAGAACTCCAGTTACGCTCGACAGCTCGATTGGTAAAATTGAGTTGACTGACCTGGACCCGAAACAACCTGGTATTCAGGTGTTTGTTGAGGGCGGTACACTTGTTGTGCCAATAAAGGCGCCAATCGAGGCTGGGGAAGGAACGCTGTCGGTTGAAAGTGGTATTTTTCATAGCAGTACCCCAGTACGTTTCTTACCTGATCTACGTCCGATCATCGCCGTTGGTTTGGTAGAAGGATCAATTAACTTTAAGAAATTTGACCCGAAACAGTTAAGCAATATCCGTTCGCAAGATGGATTTGAGGAAGAACTGCAAGAGATTTCATCATCGGACAATGGCAAAAGCAATGTGACAGGGCGTGCAGCCATGTTCCTGAAAGGGAAAGTCAAGGGTGAATATTTACTGACCCTTGCCTATGATTCTGACAAGGATAAAAACCAGCGCTTGTTCCGTGATATTCGTCCAGATGAATATTATCCAGTTTATGGTGACTCGGCAGCGAAAGGTTTTGATGCACAAACAACCAGTAAGCTCTACGTGCGTGTGGATAAAGGCCGTTCTTATGCCATGTATGGTGACTACGTAACACGTACTGAAAATGATGAGGGCCTGGCTTTAGGTCAATATAGCCGTTCATTAACAGGTGTTCGTGGGGCTGTCGAAACAGACCGCTATAAAGTCACGGCCTTTGCTGCGCAGACCAATACGCAACAGGTGACCAATGAACAACGTGCTATGGGGATTTCAGGTCCGTATAGCATGGGCAATGTCAATACCGATGATGTGCTTGCCAATAGTGAAAAAGTTGAGGTGGTGACCCGTGACCGCGATAATCCAGGCCTGATCATTTCGCGTAGCACTTTGGCACGTTTTACCGATTATGAAGTGGATACCTTTAGCAACAGCATTTACTTAAAAGATCCTGTACCAAGTGTCGATGCTGACCTGAATCCAGTCTATCTGCGTATTACAGTGGAATCTGAGCAGGGTGGGGATGAATACACGGTTGGTGGTGTGTCTGGTTCTGTAAAAGTCACAGATAAAGCCAAAGTAGGTGGTTCTTATGTGAAGAGTAATAATCCACTAACTCAAGATCAGTTAGCAAGTGTGAATACTGTCGTTAAATTTGCCAATGATAAAGGTAAATTCATTGCTGAGTTTGCCCGTTCTGAAAATATCAATGACGGTTTAAACTCTTTAACACAGATTAACACCACACCAGATGCAACAGGTAAATTGTCGGGGAATGCGGCTCGCGTTGAACTGAACTATGCCTATAAGAATATGGAGCTGAAAACCTACCATAATCAGGCAGATACAGGGTTCTATAACACTGCGGCACCAATCACCGCTGGACGTAAGGAAAGTGGTATAAAAGGGCGTACGCAACTGGGTAAGATCGGTTTGGCAAAACTGGAGGCCATCCGTACTGAAGATTTGCAAAGTGGTGTCAATCAGGGTGTTTCTGCCAGTATCGAACGTGCGATCAGCCGTATTGTCGCGGTTGAGCTGGGTCTCAAGTATTACGATGAGTCTAAGAATCCAGCATTGTTGGGGGCTTCACAAACAGCGCCGTATCATGGTTTAACCGCACGTACAAAAATCACCACACAGCTTCCTTGGCAGGGTTCAAATGTTTTTGCTGAATATGAGCAGGATGTTTCCGAAGCTGAGCGTCGTAATTTTGCCTTGGGTGCGAATTACCAGATTAATTCAAAACTACGTGCCTATGGTCGCCATGAGTTGGTGTCCAGTATTCAGGGACTGTATGACCTAAATAACAATCAGCGTCGTAATGTCACAGTGTTTGGTCTGGACAGTAAATATAACAATAACGGTACGGCATTTAGTGAATATCGTGTTCGCGATGGCATCAGTGCGCGCGAAGCTGAAGCTGCAATCGGTTTACGTAACCGTTGGGAACTGGAAAAAGGCTTCTATGCAACCACCAGTTTTGAACAGGTAAAGTCATTGTCAAAAGCAGATACCGATAACCAAAATTCCGATAACACTGCTGCATCTTTAGGTGTGGAATATCTGGCCAATCCAAACTGGAAAGCTGTTGCGAGAATTGAAGCACGTTGGGCTGACCAGTCTGACACCATCCTGAATAATCTGGGGATTGCCTACAAATATTCGGATGACGTGACTTTATTGGCGAAAAATGTAGTTAGCCTGACTGATAGTAAGAATGAAAACAGTGGTGATCGCCTGGTTGATCGTTTCCAGGTGGGGGCTGCCTACCGTGACACTGAGCACAATCGTTTTGATGCGCTGACCAAGGTGGAATACCGCTATGACAGTAACAAGTCAGATTTAAATAATCCATACTTAAAGCATGTCTATATTTTTTCAAATCACTTGAATTATCATCCAAGTCGCGATATTACCCTTTCAGGCCAATATGCAGTTAAAAATGTGGACACAACGTTCTCTGGTTTGGAGTCAAGTGGTATGACACATATGCTCAGTGGTCGGGCAATGTATGACATCAATGAACGTTGGGATGCGGGTATTCATACAGGCGTGTTATGGTCGAACATGAGTTCGGGCCGCCGTGTTTTGGTTGGGGGGGAAGTGGGCTATTTGCTGGCTGCAAACCTCTGGTTATCAGGTGGTTATAACTTCTCTGGCTATAAAGATGATGATCTGGTGGATAGTGACACAACTCTTCAGGGCGCATATGTACGCTTTAGATTCAAGTTTGATGAGAACCTGTTTTCTCGCAACAATTCTACCGTGAACGCTTCAAGAGAACCATAAAGATGAAATATGTCACACCTGCCTTGCGTCAATTTTATCGTGGTGCTGCAACTGTTGTGGTTTGCTGGAGCGTGATGGTTTGGGCAAAAAATCCTGATCATTTGGCTGCACCTGTTATGGCGCAAGATTCTCCAGATACTACAGCCCAGTCAGGTATTTATAATCCAAAAGATCAACAGGTTGCTGCCTTGCAAACACGTCTCGTTCCTTTTTTGAATGAACAGGGAATTGAACGTTATCATGCTGTCAAAGCAGCCGCATGGTTGACTTATGCAGCCCATGAGGGAAGTGAAAAAAGTGCAACGGTTGCGCGAAAGGAGGCCCTTGCCCAGGCGGAAATGATTATAGTGGCATTAGAGCAAGGTCAGGCTAAGCAGTTAAGTTTAACCACACCGATTCTGTCTACCTCAAGTGTAATGCGTCGGGATTTATGGGCAAATACTGAATTATTGAAACAGCATGCAGGTTTTTCCTGTGCCCAGTCTCAGATTGCACAGGCAGAGGTGATGCTGGCCTGGGCAGCCGCTGAACATTGTGAGTTGGGCTGGCGACATTCACGGGAGCTGTTTTTATCAGCACAGCGCTTAATTGATCAGGCAAATAGTCGGGCGTTTAGTTGCAGTGCAGATGTTCCTCAACAGCTTCCGAAAATTAGTTATCCATCTTTACAGGAACTGAATGGCAGTGAGCAGGGATGTCATGGTGTGGTCGGAACATGGCCGATTTGGTCGCCACAACAAAAAACAGTCATCTCTGAAAATAGCCAGGTTGCTGATCAACCTGTGCCGAATGTTGTACATTTTGCTTTGGATCAGGCAGTTTTATCGCAAGATTCCATCAATGTGCTCAATCAGATCGTGAACTTCCTAACAGCACATCCAGCTTACACCTTGACACTGTATGGATTTACCAATCAGCAGGCAAATGAACAATATAATTTAAAATTGTCCTTGCGTCGTGCGCAGGCAGTATCTCAATATCTAACTCAGCAAGGTGTTGCCCTAAATCGTATTGCGACAGAGGCAAAAGGTAAGACCCAGCTGATTAAAAATGAAAACCCGTATCACACAAATGGATAGCCAAATCCTATCCCTATACGCTAAAGGCATGACGACACGAGATATTGTTGCCACATTCAAGGAAATGTACGATGCGGACGTCTCCCCAACGCTTATTTCCAAAGTGACGGATGCAGTTAAAGAACAAGTAATAGAATGGGCTTTGTTGCACAAACCTATCTGTAAAGGCTTTTTCAGCGATATAATTTTCAAATGAAGAAGCCTACACACAAAATCTACCGCACAACCAATTGGCCCGCATATAACCGAGCACTCATGAGTCGCGGAAATATTGCCATTTGGTTTGATCCTGCTACGCAATGGTATGCGCCATCAAAAGGCAAACAAGGGCGAAATCAAACCTACTCCGACGCAGCCATCCAATGCTGCTTAATGATTAAATCCTTATTTCGTCTGTCTTTACGTATGGTTACTGGCTTTGTGCAAAGTCTGATTAAACTTTGCGGATTAAATTGGATAGCTCCAGATTACACCACGCTTTGTAGAAGACAAAAGCATATTGATATTGTAATCAGCTACCAAAAAAGTAGCGATGGGCTGCATCTACTCATGGACTCTACAGGCATGAAGTTTCTAGGTGAGGGCGAATGGAAACGCAAGAAACATGGACCTGAATATCGTCGCCAATGGCGTAAACTTCATATTGGTATAGATGCTAAAACCCTACAAATACGAGCAGTTCAGCTTACAACCAATAATGTCAGTGATTCACAGGTGCTTACTGATTTACTTAATCAGATTCCACAAGATGAGCAGATTGACTCTGTTTATACCGATGGAGCTTATGACACCAAGCAATGCCGTCAGGTCATTGCAGATCGGCAAGGGCATGCAGTGATTCCACCTAGAAAAAATGCGAAACCATGGAAAGATACAAAGAGTAGCTCGCTAGAGCGAAATGACTTACTTCGAACAATTAAATGTTTAGGCAGGACAATATGGAAAAAATGGTCAGGCTATCATCGCCGCAGTTTGGTTGAAACTAAGATGCATTGCATCAAATTATTAGGAGATAAACTCAGTGCAAGGAGTTTTGATAGCCAAGTGAATGAAATCCATGCACGTGTAGCAGTCCTTAACAGATTTACGGAATTAGGTCGACCACTTACCCGAGTTACGCCTTAAATTTAGCTCAATTAGGGGCGCTTTGCATTTCAAATCTTTGTGCAACAAAGCCCTTTAAAAGTAACAGGCAAACCCGATTTATTAAACGAGAGAGATAGTTCGGGTAAATGGAAAGAGCGTTATAAAAAATATGTTCAACAGCCAGAAGAGTTTAAAATTTATAAACATGATTTAAATCAATTTATTGAATTTTTAGTTCCTGAGTTTGAAGGACGCTTAATTGCTTGGGGTGAAAGCTGTGAACTTCATTCAAAAATAAATTTACCAAAGTAGGTCTATTATGAAATACCAACCGCCTTATACCATCACCTCAAAAATCATTCATCTGATTGCTCAGATCAGTGAAAATATAGGGCGTTTGACTGTTTTAGAGGAAATTCAGGACAGCTTAAAACTCAGAAAAGCCAATCGTATCCGTACTATTCAAGGTTCTCTTGCAATAGAAGGGAATACGTTAAGTACAGAACAAATCACGGCGATTCTAAATGGTAAGACTGTGATTGCACCTCCGAAAGAAGTTCAGGAAGTACGTAATGCCATTAAAGCCTATGAAGCATTTCAGCAGTGGCAACCAAGCCAAGGAAAAGACCTATTACAAGCGCACCAAATTTTAATGACAGGCTTAATTGATGAAGTCGGTCAGTATCGTCATGGTGGTGTCGGTGTAATGTCAGGTGATCGAGTAGTGCATATGGCTCCACCTGCGAATCAGATTAACCGTTTGATGGCTGATTTACTTAATTGGTTGAATGACAGCGATATACATCCACTGATTCAAAGTTCAGTATTCCATTATGAGTTTGAGTTTATTCATCCATTCGCAGATGGTAATGGTCGAATGGGGAGGTTGTGGCAGACATTGATTTTAAGTAGATGGAATCCAATCTTTGCCAATATTCCTGTTGAAAGCTTGATTTACCAAAATCAAAAAGCTTATTACGAAGCGTTGCAAGCAAGTACAGATCGTACTGATTCAGCCCCGTTTATAGAATTCATCTTACACATGATTTTAGATGCCATTCTTAGTTCAACTGATACCGCTCAAGATAGCGATCATGTTACCGCTCAAGTTAACGTACAAGTGAGCGACCAAGTTCAGCGTTTACTTTCTGCAATGAAGCAAGAAGATTATACTTTAGCTGAATTGATGCAATTGGTTGGATTAACTCATCGAGCAACATTCCAAAGGAATTACTTAAATCCTGCAATAGAAGCTGGTCTGATTAAACGCACCATTCCTGATAAGCCGAAAAGTCCGAAGCAAAGATATAGATTAAAAAGATAACAATACTTTCAATTGTGGATAAATCAAGACATATCCGCAATCAGTAAAATCCTATTCAAATCTGCTACAATTACGCCAATTTTGAATTCCCACTTTTTCAGTTTTAGTACATATTTAGAAATGTGTACATAACTGTGTACATATTGTAGATTTTTCTCATGTTTAAAGATCAATTAGCTAGAGAGGTAAAGGCTCGTAGAACCTTTGCTATTATTTCCCACCCCGATGCCGGTAAAACCACCATGACAGAAAAACTGCTGTTATGGGGTCAGGCCATTCAGGTTGCAGGTATGGTGAAAAGCCGTAAATCGGATCGTGCAGCCACTTCTGACTGGATGGAAATGGAAAAAGAGCGTGGGATTTCGATCACCACGTCCGTCATGCAGTTCCCGTTCAAGGACAAGATGATTAACCTGCTGGATACCCCGGGGCATGAAGATTTCTCGGAAGATACTTACCGTACCCTAACCGCGGTAGACTCGGCGCTGATGGTGATTGATGGTGCAAAAGGTGTCGAGGAACGTACCATTAAATTGATGGAAGTGTGTCGTATGCGTGACACACCGATCATTTCTTTCGTCAACAAAATGGACCGTGAAATCCGTGAGCCTTTAGAGCTGCTGGATGAAATTGAAAATGTCCTGAAAATTAAATGTGTGCCGATTACCTGGCCACTCGGTACAGGACGTGACTTCGCTGGCGTCTATAATCTGCTTGAAGAAAAGTTCTATGTCTATAAAGCCGGTTTTGGTTCAGTGATTACTGATATCGAAGTTCGTGATGGCTATGACCATGCAGACTTACGTGAAAAAGTCGGTGAGCTGGCTTGGGCGGCATTTGAAGAATCGTTGGAACTGGTACAAATGGCCAATGAGCCATTAGATCGCGAAGAATTCCTGGCAGGCCGTCAAACTCCAGTGCTGTTCGGTACTGCTTTGGGGAACTTCGGTGTCGACCATGTTCTGGATACATTTAGCGAATATGCACCGCCTCCAAAAGCGCATCCAACTCAAGACCGTAAAGTAGAGGCGGATGAAGAAGGTTTCACAGGCTTTATCTTCAAGATTCAGGCCAATATGGACCCGAAACACCGTGACCGTATTGCTTTCATGCGAATCTGTTCAGGTAAGTATGAAAAAGGCATGAAAATGAAGCATGTGCGTATCGATAAAGATATCCGCATTAGTGATGCCTTGACCTTCCTGGCCGGTGACCGTCAGCATCTGGAAGAAGCATGGCCGGGCGATATTATTGGTCTGCATAACCACGGTACCATCCAGATCGGTGATACCTTCACTTCAGGTGAAAAACTGCAATTTACTGGTATTCCGCACTTTGCACCGGAAATGTTCCGCCGTGTCCGTCTGAAAGATCCATTGAAGTCAAAACAGCTGCAAAAAGGTTTGAAAGAGCTGTCTGAAGAAGGTGCAACTCAGGTCTTCATGCCACAAAACAGCAATGACCTGATTGTCGGTGCTGTGGGTGTGCTGCAGTTCGAAGTGGTAGCGTATCGTCTGAAAGAAGAGTACAAGGTGGACTGTATTTATGAGCCGGTGAGCATCAATACAGTACGTTGGGTATCTTGCGAAGATGAGAAGAAATTTAATGAATTCAAGAAAAAAGCCCATGACCAGTTATCTGTTGATGGTGGTGGTCATTTGACTTATCTTGCACCAAGCCGAGTAAACTTACAGCTGATGCAGGAACGTTATCCGGATATCGTATTCCGTAACACACGCGAACACTAAGCCTTCAGGCTTGGAAAATGTTAAACAGCTTCTCCGGAAGCTGTTTTATTTTGTGCTACATTTAGACGACTCATTACTTATATCTCTAAAAAATCATGAAGTTTAGTAAGGAAATCCTGCTCGGTTCAGTCATTGGCTGTAGTTTGTTACTTGGAGCATGTGATAAAAATGAAAAAAAACAGCCAGCTACAGAACAGAAAAAATCTGCAGCAGTCACCCCTGAAGAAAAAGCCAAAGTTTTGCCTTACCTGAATATTCAGGAGAAATCGGCCGATATTGCCTTGCCATTTTGTGAAACTAAAAACTGTATTAATCTGGATATTCAGACCTTAAAGACAGCTGATTCCTGGCTAAACCAGTCTATTGAAAAGCAGCAGGCAAAAGTGATTCAGGATCAAATTGGCCTAAAGCAGGATATGAGCCTGCAGCAGGCGGTTAATGCCTATGTAAAAAAATCCGATGCCTGGCAAGCCCAGCTCAAACTGAACAAGGCCTATGAGTTATCGCTGTATACCCGTATTCCTTATCAGCGCAATCAATTTGTGTTAATGCAAATTGGGGTAGACAGCACTCAGGAAAACATCCGCGTCAAAGAACGCTACTATTTCTTTGTGGCTGACCGTGTGCAGCAAAAAATACTCAGTCCACTGGATATTATCAATCCTGAGCAGCAATTGCAGATGGACCAAATTGTGCAGCAGGCTTACCAAAAATGGTTAAAGGACAATAATGCAGAAGTCCAGCAGAAAGCTCCAAAAAAACTGTATTGGGGGCAGGCGGACTGGTTCTTTGATCAGGAAGGAATTGGTCTACATTATCGTAGTCAGGAAATTAGCAAAGATGCCAAACAACTGGACATCTATTTAACCAAAGAACAAACACAACAAGTCTTGAAAGTGGATATTTATCAGAATATGTTCTAACAGGTAGGTCCTGCAAGGATAAATGATGATGTTGAACAAAGGTTAATGCATGTCAAATTATAAGAATGTTTTATGTCTGTCAGTATTGGCATCGGCGGTTTTGCTGAGTGCCTGCCAGCCTAAGGAAAGAGAGCCAAAAGAGCCTGCTGCGCCTGAAGTGGTACAGGCTCAGCCTGAAGTGCTGAAGCTGAGCGGTGATACTGAGAAGCTGAAACTGGCCATGCCTGAATGTGAAGGAAAAAACTGTCCTGAGATTTCTATTGAGCGATTGAAAAGCAATCAGCCATTTATTGATGAATGGATAGATCAGCAGATTCTGCAGCAGCTACAGGGTATTTTGTCTATTGATGCGATTGAACCGGCGAAACCATCGGCTGCCAGTGAAGCTGAAGCCGCTGCTTCCGAACCGCAAACCGCATTAGCCAATGTCAAAACTCCAAAACAGCAGCTTGAACAGCAGATTCAGCCGCATATGCAGACTTTCCTGAATCTGGATAAGGAGTTGAAAGCACTCAGTGCCAGCCATAGTATCAGCCTGATGATCAAACCGAGAATTCTGCAGTCTGGCGATCCACTCGCGACTGTGGTCTTAAACAGTACCCATTATCTCGGTGGTGCGCATGGCGCTTCTGCTCAGACTTACTACAATTTTGACCTTGAGCAGAAAAAGCTGATTAAGCTGGACGATATCATTCTGCCTAAACAAAAGGCTCAACTTGAAGCCAAAGCTTATGAGGCTTTTAAAGCCTGGGTGATGGAATCCAAACTGGCCAATGATGTAGCTGAATATGAACAGGCTTGGAAATTCAAACTGACTGATAATTTCTATCTGTCTAAACATGGATTGGCACTGCAATATGCCGAATATGAGATTGGTCCTTATGTGGTCGGTTTGCCACGTCTGGTCATTCCTTATGAACAGTTGAATGGCATTTTGAAACCTGAATATCTGCCTCAAACAGAGAACGCTGCTTCAGAAGCCCAGCCTGCAACTCCTGCCAAAGCACGCTGATGGTTTCGTTATTTGATACCCATACCCATTTTGATGTTCCCGATTTTGATCATGATCGGAAACAGCTGGCTTATGCATCCAAAGCAGCAGGGGTGGAGCATCTGGTTTTAATCGGTTTTTTACAGAGCCGGTTTAAGGATTTATTGCAGACGCATCATTTTATTAATCAGTTAGACAATGCGCCTCAAAGTCATCTGGCACCCGGCCTGCATCCATTTTATATTGAGCAGCATCAACTAGAGCATTTACAGGATCTGGAGCAGTTATTAAGCACAGAGCCTTGTATTGCCATTGGTGAAATTGGTCTGGATACTTTCGATAAACGGCATAAACAGCCGGAACTTTTTCAGAAACAGAAAGATTTTTTTGCTGCACAGCTGGAACTGGCGCAGCAGTTTGATAAACCTGTGTTACTGCATATCCGCAAATCTCATGCCGATGTTTTACAGATTCTAAAACAGCATCAGTTTAAACAGGGCGGTATTGCCCATGCCTTTGGTGGCGGGATTGAAGAAGCCAAAGCCTTTATCAAGCTGGGCTTCAAGCTTGGAATAACAGGACAAATCACCAATCCGAATGCCAAAAAACTGCATCAGGTGGTACAGCAGGTAGGACCGGAACATCTGGTACTTGAAACCGATTGTCCGGACATGACGCCCTTATGTTGCCAGCATTCGACAGAACAGCGGACTCGCAATACGCCTGCCAATCTGCCTTATGTCCTGCAAGGCTTGGCCAAGAGTCTGCATATGGATCAGGATGAACTGGCACAGCAGCTCTGGAAAAACACCCATCAGGCTTTACATCTGGCGATCTAAGATAAAACCCTACATCGGTCGGAAAGCGTATTTCAATGTATGATCCAGTGAAAAAAGGTGCATTATGCAATTTCTAAAATGCTTTAGACTTGGCATCATGCATATAAATTATTTTGAGTGAGATTCACATGGCACAAGGACTATTGGCGGGTAAGCGCTTCTTGATCGCAGGTATTGCAAGTAAATTATCAATTGCTTTTGGTATTGCTCAGGCATTACATCGTGAAGGTGCAGAACTCGCTTTTACTTATCCAAATGAAAAGCTGAAAAAACGTGTAGATGATTTTGCTGCACAATTCGGTTCGGAATTGGTTTTTCCTTGTGATGTGGCCATAGATGCTGAAATTGACAATGCATTTGCAGAACTGGCAAAACACTGGGATGGTCTGGATGGCGTCGTACATTCAATCGGTTTCGCACCAGCACATACTTTAGATGGTGATTTCACTGACGTGACGGATCGCGAAGGCTTTAAGATTGCCCATGACATCAGTGCTTACAGCTTTATCGCGATGGCACGCGCTGCGAAGCCATTACTGGCTGCACGTCAAGGCTGCCTGTTAACGCTGACTTATCAAGGTTCTGAGCGTGTGATGCCAAACTACAATGTGATGGGTCTGGCGAAAGCTTCTTTAGAGGCAGGTGTACGTTACCTGGCATCTAGCTTGGGCGCAGAAGGTATTCGTGTCAATGCGATCTCAGCCGGCCCAATCCGTACATTAGCAGCGTCTGGTATTAAATCGTTCCGTAAAATGCTGGACCTAAATGAAAAAGTGGCTCCACTAAAACGCAATGTGACCATTGAAGATGTCGGTAATGCAGCATTGTTCCTGTGCTCACCATGGGCGAACGGGATTACTGGTGAAATCATGTATGTCGATGCTGGTTATAATACAGTGGGCATGAGTGCTGAACTGATGCTGGATGCAGAATAAGTCGCTTTAAGAGATTAATTCTCAGCAGAGAAAAACCCTCAAGTTTTTGAGGGTTTTTTATTTTTAACTCTAATTGTTAATGATGTAAGTCTGATGACAAGTGATACAAGAATTTGGATCAAAATAATTTATCTTTCAGGACTTTCCCACTAAGATGCTTAATATAAAAACAATACAGGACAATTAAGGATGTTTAAAAATTTTTTAATCAGCATGATTTTTGTGATGGGAACTGTGGGGATCACCACGTCGGGCATGGCAGCAGACAATCACTATCATGACAATATGCATGAACTTGACCATCATTTAAAAAATTTCAAATCTGCCAAGGATAGCAAAGAGGCGCGGGCAGCATTGCAAGGCATGCAAAAATCTGTGGAAGTCTGCCAGAAAAATTTACCCTCAGGTCTACAAAAGCTAAAATCCAAAGATGCAAAAGTTACGGCTTATCAGGGATTGTTAACTGACTTATTGAAAGAGATTAAACAAGCTGAGCAACTTGTTGCAGCCAATCAGCTAGCCAAAGCCCAAACCCTCACAGTGAAAATGGATCAGATTAAAAAGCAGGGGCATCAAGCCTTTAAATAAGCCATAAAAAAGACCGCAATTGCGGTCTTTTTTAACTTCAAGATCAAGTGATTAAGCTTGACCTTCAACAGCAGCAGCTTGCGCACGTTGCATGTTCGCTTCAAATTCAGCATCGAAGTTGATTGGAGTAAGCAGCAATTGCGGGAAGCTACCTTTAGTGACCATATCATTCACCGCTTCACGAAGGAACGGGAACAGAATGTTCGGGCAGTAAGCACCAAGAATGTATGGCAGACGCTCTTCTTCCACGCCATCAATCAGGAAAATCCCTGCTTGAGTCACGTCAACGATAAACGCTGTATCACCTTCATTGGTTGCTTGAACCACAACTTTTAAAGCCACTTCAAAATGAGTCGGATCAATTTTTTCTGCAGAAGAAGAAAGGTTGATGTTTAACTCAGGTTGCCATTGCTTGGTAAAAACTTGTGCCCCAGGAACTTCAAAAGAAATATCTTTAGTGTAAATACGCTCTAATGCCAATTGTGGTTGAGCTTGTTGTTCTTCACTCATTCTTTAATCCTTGATATGAGGTAGGTTTTAGTAAATTAAGCCAATAATTCGTCTAGTTTGCCTTCACGCTCTAGGGCATAAAGTTGATCAAAACCGCCGATAAATTGTTCATTAATAAAAATCTGTGGCACGGTACGATGATTGGTGCGTTGCATCAATTCAAGACGCACTTCAGGGGCTTCATTCGATAAATTAATTTCTTTGAATGCAACACCTTTGCGCTCAAGGAGCTGTTTTGCACGGATACAATACGGACATACTGTCGTCGAATAAATAGTAACTTCAGCCATGATCAATCTCCTGTTCGCAGATTATTTGCTTTTCACCAAAGGTAAACCTTGAGCTTTCCAGTTTGTAATGCCGCCATCCAGACGGTAGGCATCTGCATGACCTACCTGTTGAAGCGCAGAACCTGCAACTTGCCCAAGATTACAAATGAACACCAACGGGCGATCAGATGCTTTTAACTCATCAACGTGTTTTGTAATTTGGCTATATGGAATGTTACGGCTACCACTGATGTGACCTTCACGGAAGTCTTTGGCATCACGTAAATCAATCAGCATGGCATTTTTTGCTTTAACTAAAATTCCCAGCGATTGCGGAGAGATTTTGCGACCATTACGTTGACCTTCGATAATGAAGAAGACAACCACGAGTACCGCGAGTGTTCCAAACAAGAAGGGGTGATTCCCCATAAACTCGAACCAACGTTCCACAATTCACCTAATTACAATTTTAAAATTGCCAAGAGTATAGCTCATAAATATGGTGATCAAAATCACCGCTTCAAGGGCTAAGCCTTAAGAAAATTAATTTTTTTGCTGCGCTTCGTTAATTTCGCCGATTAAACGTAAATAGCTTTCCAGTCGGCGCGGCAAAATTTCCCCTGTTGATGCTGCCTGACGTAAGGCACACTGCTTTTCATGCTTATGTGTGCAGTTACGGAACTGGCAGTGACCGAGCAAGTTTTCAATTTCCGGAAAACCACTTTGGACTTTATCCAAGGTCAGATGCCAGAGACCAAATTCACGAATCCCTGGTGAGTCGATGAGAGCAGCGCCATCGCCAAAGGAAATCAGACGTGTGGAGGTCGTCGTATGCTGACCCAGTGCCGAGTTTTCAGAAATGACATTAGTTTTCTGTGCAGCATCCGGGACGATCGCATTAATCAGCGTGCTTTTACCTACACCAGACTGACCGACAAACGCTACAGTTTCCTCATTCAGACGAGCGGATAGTTCTGTCAGATCGCCATCGGACTGGGTTTGCATAACTTCATAACCCAAATCTTTATATTCTTTAAGCAAATCCAGAATCGGATCATTTTCCTTGAGCAAATCGGATTTATTCAGAACTAAAAGTGCTGGAATCTCTGCATCTGCGCAAGCCACCAGATAACGGTCAATCAAACCCGGTGCTGGCTCAGGCAATGGCGCAAAGACAATCACAATCAGGGAAATATTGGCGGCAACCGGTTTAACCTTGTGGTAACGGTCAGGACGGGTCAGCAAAGAGGTACGTGGATGAATCGCTGTAATAATGCCGAGTCCGGTATTGGGATCAGCCTGCCATTTGACCCGGTCACCTGTTACCAGCAATTCCAGGTTAGTTCGGGTATGGCAGCGCCAGACACTCCCTAGTTCAATCGGCTTCCAGAATGGCTCAGGTTCACCTTCAGCCACGACCGGTTTTTCAGGATGCTGTTCAGGTACAGACAAGGCCTGGACTTCAAGCTGGCGGCCATAATGCTGCACGACCAGTCCTTCCAGGTCTTGAGAGGTATCGATCTCTTCCTGACGCGTTTTGTGCTGTTTTTGAATACGACGTTGTTGTTGTTCAGTTAAACGACGTTTACGTATTAAAGCCATTCAAATCCTAAAAAACCATGGGAGCGAGATGGCAAAAATAGCATGAAGCGGGGTGTCAGTTACAGCATCGACGTAATAAATTTGCTACTATAAATGTTTTATAGCCTAATAAGATTGCACATTTATGAGCAGCACCCCGGATAGCCGCCTGATTTGGATTGACCTGGAAATGACAGGTCTGGATACAGATAATGACCAGATTATTGAAGTTGCCACGATTGTAACGGACGATAACCTAAATATTCTTGCCGAAGGGCCCGTGCTAGCTGTGCATCAATCTGACCGTATCCTGAATGCGATGGACGAGTGGAATACTCGCCAGCATGGTCAGTCTGGCCTGATTGAGCGTGTACGCCGCAGTAAATTGACTGCTCAGGATGCAGAACGTGAAACGATTGAATTCCTGAAAAAATGGGTCAATCCAAAAGTATCGCCGATGTGTGGTAACTCGATCTGTCAGGACCGTCGCTTTCTGCACCGTTTAATGCCTGAACTGGAACAGTATTTCCATTACCGTAATCTAGACGTATCTTCAGTAAAAGAGCTGGCAAAACGCTGGCGCCCTGAAATCATGAGTGGTCTGAAGAAAAATGCTTCGCATCTAGCGATGGATGATATCCGTGATTCGATTGCTGAACTGAAATATTATCGTGAATATTTCTTCATTATGAATAAATAATCCGAGCAAATAAAAAAGAGGCGAAAGCTTCTTTTTTATTGCTTGGCAGAAAGTTTCTTGTGATAAAAGTTTTCACTGCTTTCAAACAGTACCCAGGTCAGAAGCACCAGAGCAAGATGGGTTTGGGTTTCATATTGATCCAAGATAATCAAAGCAAATAATCCCAAAGTCAGGATACGGATCATGATACTGAGATAATAATTTTTCTGCTTTTTAAAGGTTAAACCGTAAAGATAGAGCAGGAACAGGAAAACCATCAGGGCAAAAAGGGCGTTAAATAGCATGCTGATCTGGCTCCCTTTAGGACAATAATAATTGAAATATTGTGAAGATTATTATGATGGTAATTTGATCGATTTTACGTGTGTTAACGATGGCACAAGAAAGCTTTTTTGACTGATTTTGTATCTGAATTTTAGTGGCAGTAAAGTGTCCATGATTTTGCTAAAATGCTCTGGTGTTTTTCTTGCTATTGATGACCTATGACTGATCTGCTTCAAGATGATGAGTATGACCGCCGTTTTGCGGGTGTAGCCAAAATTTATGGTGACGATAGCTTTCATCATTATGAAAACAGTCATGTGATGGTGATCGGAATTGGCGGTGTTGGTTCATGGGCAGTCGAAGCACTGGCACGTACCGGGATTGGCGAGCTAACGCTGGTCGACATGGATGTGGTCGCAGCATCGAATATTAACCGTCAGTTACCAGCCATGACGGCGACGCTAGGATGTGAAAAAATCGAAATCATGGCGGAACGCTGCCGTTTGATTAATCCCCGAATCAAGATCAATCTGATTGACGATTATCTGACACCAGAAAATGTGAAAGAAATTCTGTCAGGAAATCCTGACATCATTCTGGATTGTATCGATGACGTCAAAGCAAAGTTTGCCTTGATGCTGCATTGCCGTTTTAACAAGATTCCTTTGATTGTGTCAGGTGGGGCAGGCGGTAAACTGGATCCCTTAAAAATCCGGGTAGCCGATTTATCCAAAACTGAACAAGATCCAATGCTGGCAAAATTACGTGCGCAATTACGTGCTAAAGGCATCTGTAAAAAGCCAAAAGAAAAATTTGGGATCACTTGTGTCTACTCTATCGATAACCCATTCTCGAGTGCGGATGTTTGTGCAAGTGCAGGCTTACGCTGTGGTGGTTATGGGTCTGCAGTGGTAGTGACATCTAGCTTCGCCATGGTTGCGGTATCGGAAGTATTGAAAAAGCTCGATAGTAAAAGACTTAAAGCCTGATTGAGTCAAAAAAAAGCACACGATCTGTGCTTTTTTTTATGCTAAGTTTAAAATGAATTTTTATACATATAACAAAAACAATCTTTTGGTTTTGGAGCAGCTATGTGGTTTTTGCTAGTGCTGGTTTTGGGGATTGGGGCTTTAGCAATCTGGATGTGGAAACGTCCTGATCCGGTGAAACGTGATCAGGCCAAAGCCGTGCATCATGATCTATGGATTGAGCAGATTGATGCTCAATTGAAGTATGCAACGCGTCTAAGTACGGATCCGCATCATCCAGACTATGAACGTGCCTATCAAATTTATCAGGGACTGGCCCAGCAGCAGGAATTGCCACAGGCTTATGTAGGTATGGCCTTGATGCACTTAAACGGACAAGGGCGTGAGCAGAGCATAGAAAAAGCCATAAGCTTTCTTGAAAAAGCTTATAGTTTAGGTGGTGAGGATGCAGCCTATCATTTAGGCCAGATCTATGATGGTCATCAATACCAATTAAATGATCCTGAAAAAGCCTTGTACTGGTATCGGCATGCGGTCGCGCGTGGTCATCTGGATGCGCAGTATCGCATCACTGAGCTGGCTGAATCTGACCATGACACTGCAGAACAGCAACGTCTGCAACTGTTAATTCAAAATGCCGAGCAGGGACATGCCAATTCACAGTATCAGTTAGCCCAATATTATTTGGCAGATGGTGCAGCGCAAGATTTAAGTCTGGGTATTCACTATCTGTTTCTGGCAGCACAGCAGGACCACTTGGCGGCCAATCAGGATATTGCCGAAGCCTATGCAAATGGCAAAATCTTGCCCAAAGATCAACAGCAGGCTTTGAGTTTCATTAAACGCTGTATTCATCTGGGTGATCAGAGTGGTTTATATGATTACTATGCCGGCGTGTTACTCGGTACTATTGATCCTGATCAACGTCAACGGGTGTTTAAGCATCTATTACAGCAGTCCAAAGAACATAAAGATGCACAGGCCAAAACCCTGATCGGTCTGGCTTATTTTCATGGCTGGTATGTACAAAAAAATGAAACCATGGCATTTCGTTACTGGTCTGAAGCAGCACAAACCCAGCATTCTCAGGCCTTGAGTCTGATTGCTGCACTATATTTTGAATCCTATCTGGTCGCACATGAACCGGAGAAAGCATTTGAACTCTATCAACATGCTTTGCAAAATGATCCTGATCATGGCTTCAGTCAGATGGGCCTGGCACTCTGTTATTTAAACGGAGTAGGTATAGCCAAAGATACGGCTAAAGCTACCCAAATGATTCAGGCAATTGCACAGCAAGAGCAACTTGTAGCACAGTCTGAAGCTGACCTGATTTATATAGTCGGACGTTTTTATAGCTTGCCTGAATATCCGCTGCCGACTCGAGAAAAGGCAATTCAATATTTGAATCAGGCGGTGACGAAAGGATCAAGTAAGGCTGC
The DNA here is from genome assembly GCF_013417725.1 of Acinetobacter sp. YH12233. Classification (NCBI taxonomy): domain Bacteria; kingdom Pseudomonadati; phylum Pseudomonadota; class Gammaproteobacteria; order Moraxellales; family Moraxellaceae; genus Acinetobacter; species Acinetobacter sp. YH12233. The sequence continues at coordinate 604 of NZ_VPDK01000005.1, read as the reverse complement.
CTGGTATCTGTACCAAGCGTATTCTGGTTTTTATCCAGTCTTTGAAGTGAATGAGGAACAGGCAAAACGTTATCTGCATCAGGCAGCTCAATTGGGCGATGCACAAGCCCAGAAAGAATTAGGCTTAATGTATTTAAAAGGCAAAAAGGTGGAGCAGGATACGGCTTTAGGACTGAAATATCTGCAACAGGCCGCGAGCCAGCATAATGGTCTCGCATTAAATGCTTTAGGTGAGGCTTTGGAACACGGCATTGGTATTGAAGCTAATTTGGATCAGGCAATCCAGTGCTACCATAAAGCGGCTGCGCAGGTGAATGCCGATGCTTATAGTCATCTGGGGCGCTTATATACCAAAGGTATTGGTGTAGAACGTGATATTGCAATTGCCCGTGAATGGCTGGAAAAAGGCAGTCTATTAGGACATGAGCCTTCTATTGAACAGCTTAACAATGTAAATGCTTATCTGCATATGTAAACTGTCTTGTCCTGAAATAGATTGACAGTATTCCACTTCAAACCGAGTTAAGCAATTAGCTCGGTTTTAGTTTGCTCATACGTCTGATTCGGGGTGTTCATATTTAAACTTAAATGTGGTCTATAGCAA
>NZ_VPDK01000059.1:0-10649 GCF_013417725.1 Acinetobacter sp. YH12233 | reverse complement strand
AAAGCACGTAGTGTTCATGGATTTCTAGGAGGGATTTACGCGTCCTTGTGTGCATATCAACTGATCCATAAAAATAAGCCAACAATTCAAATTATGAAGTCATCGGCTTAAGCAGGATTCGGGTTAAAATATGGAAAATATGTTTTTGTGAATTATAATCAAATAGGTTCATTAAAATATGACATTAATCACATAAAATGCATTATTATATTTATGTAAGCATGAAAAATATTAGAACAAAAGTATACAAACAATTAATCAAGTTAACGCAATAAAACAGATTTCTATTCAAAAGGTGAAGTTAATAATGAATATAAAAAATGCTCCTAAACATAGAAGCATTTTATTTTTAATGAAAATAAAAAATTATTTTAAATAGTCTAATAAATGACTAAAGTTCTCAATCGTATATTTAGGCTGTGCCTGCTGTAATTCAATTTCTGAACCATAGCCGTATTTGACTGCAATCGACTCAATCCCATTATGGCGGGCACCAAAAATATCATGCTCACGGTCCCCCACCATAATGCATTGATCAGCCTGTATGCCTTGTTGTTCCAGGATATACTGAATCAGTTCCCCTTTATTGGTCCGATCACCATTCAGCTCACTGCCATAAATCTCAGTAAAATACTGGGCCAGATTAAAATGTTCCAGAATCTGTTTGGCATAAACGGTTGGTTTTGCTGTTGCGAGAAACAGGCGATAACCACGGCGTTTAAGTTCCGCCAGAGTTTCAGCTACGCCTTCAAAGACGTGATTTTCATATAAGCCAGTCACTGCAAAACGCTCACGATATGCCATTAGTGCCTGTTCAGCCAGGGTATCATCCGCATCTACATTCAGAATTTTGGCTAGCGAAGCTTTTAGAGGAGGCCCGATAATCCAGTCAATATTCGTGTCTTCACTGATCGGATGACCCACCTTTTCCAGACCATAGCGGGCAGAAGTCGTAATCCCCACTTTTGGATCAGTTAATGTACCATCCAAGTCAATTAAAATATTCTGAATCACACCTTGTCCCCTATGTTTGCAGCCGACATCAATTCATATCGTGAGTATAGCCAGATTTGTCTACCCTAAAGCAATTATTAGGCCATAAAAACAAGCCAAGAATGCCCATTTTCAGGGTAATCAACTCTATATTTTGATCAGATAAAACATACGAAATTTTGCCTGACAGACCGTTCTTGCAAGTGATAGAAATTAATATCGAGAGTTTGAATAAATTTGCCTATACTAAGGCAATTTTAGTGAATGAAGGACATCATTTTGCGACCTACCGTACTTTGCTTTTCAGGTTTAGATCCTTCAGGTGGAGCAGGCCTTCAAGCAGATATTGAAGCCATCGGTCAAAGTGGTGCTCATGCTGCAATAGCCTGTACAGCCCTGACTATCCAGAACTCACAACAGGTCTTTGGTTTTGAAGCAACTTCAAAGGAATTACTGCTGGCTCAGGCCAATGCTGTGGTAAAGGATCTGCCGATTCGTTGTGTTAAATCAGGCATGCTGGGAACGACTGAAAATATTGAAGCACTGGCAGAATTTCTAACTGCGCATCCGGACTATCAGTATGTACTGGATCCAGTGCTGGTAGCCAATAGTGGTGGCTCACTCGGCAATCAAGCCACACTGGTCAAAGCGTTTAAACAACTGATTCCGCTAGCCACGATTTTAACTCCAAATACAGTCGAGTTGCGCGCTCTGACAGGTGAGCAGGATTTAGATCAAGCCACGCAGAAACTGTTCGAAATGGGTGCCCACGCGATTCTTGTTAAAGGTGGCCACGAAGATACTCCCGACTATATCCAGAACCGTCTATATATTCAGGGTGAATTGATCAACGAAACCCGTTGTCCGCGCCTGGAAGGTGAATATCATGGCTCAGGCTGTTCACTGGCGAGTTTCATTGCCGGACGTCTAGCCTTGGGTGAACAGTTGAAAACAGCCGTACAACATGCAGAAACCTGGTTATTTGGTGTATTAAAAAATGCGGAAATTCCGGTACCGAATGGTCAGCGCATTCCAAAACGCTTTTAATCTTCCCTAAATAAAAAAGCCTGAACGATTCAGGCTTTTTTATGGCGATTTTTTTCAAGAATGGACAAATAGATGTGATGATCTTGTTTCAATGAAATTTAAAACTTTTGCCTTAACCTGCCAGTTTCACAGGGCGCAGTTTTTCAGTCTTCTCCTGAACAGGGACAGAAATATGTTGATAATGCAATTGCCACTGATCTTGCTGCTTGCTCAAGACCATGCTGAAGCGGCACCATTGCAAAGGGAAATATCGTTCCATCGCCGCATAAGCAATCCGGACATAACCATATACGAAAGCCATGTCATTATTGACCTGAATGGTGACCTCCTTCCGTTCAACGCGCATACCATTGTTGCGCATATATGGTCGGTACTGTTGCCATGCAGCCTGATAAGCCTCGATCCCTTTCAGTTCGGAGCTAATATCAATCAGACAGACATCTGGTCGGCAAAGTTGACGAATTTCGCTGAATTCAAGTGAACAAATAGCTTGATCCCATTTTTGTAAAAATGTCCTGACTTCCTGAGCCAGACATTCTTCCCCTATTATTTTCATTGAATACCTCTCTATAAGGTTTTATTCAGACTTGAAAACCGAGATTTCAAGCATCTCATTATTTTCAGTCTTTCTTGTTTTTCATTATTTTTAATTATGTAAATGGGTCCTAGTTTTACCCATCCCCCCATATATCAGGTCAAAAGTGTGACCTAATACCTAAAATTACACTATTTTTTAATTATAGGCAAAATTTTCTGATCAACTGCAATAATCAGGTGAATTTTGACTGATTATTTAAATTTTCATGCTCTAGTTTTATTTATCGTTCTTTATATTTCAAAATCGCTTTGATACTTCTCAATTTTTTATTAAGTTCTGATGTATTCAAGATAAAGAGAGAAACTAAGAAAACTTCATTTCCTAGTCCTCACTTCAATCTAAAAAAAATCAAATAATAGCTTTAGTATAAGTCTCTTTGTCCATTTCCAGAATTTCAACACAGAGCTGAATCTTTAACCCCGGCTGCGAGACAATGTGCTGCTGCATGACCTGAAGTACCAGCTTGGAAATTGCCTGGCGGATGTCCAGACTACGACCAGTCAGGAGAGAAACTTTAGCATGTACATAAGCCTGATCTGTCTCCTGCTCTAGTCCAATCACAAAATCCTGCTGTACAATCGCCCTACTTTTTAAATCATTCGGGTCATTAATATAACCGGCGTTAAATAAGGCCTGGTGAATTGCCAACATTAAAGGTCGGGTTTCAAGCTGCTGAATATTATCTGAATATTCAAGATGAAGATGAGGCATAAAGCATAGATCCAGGCATGATATGGCAATCAGAAGAGATTGATCTTCGAGTTTGAGGAAGAAGCATAGACCTTCAAACCCGAAGACCGAAAGCACTCATTCGTATAAGAACGTATCAGGCTTTTTTCACATATTCAGATTTGAGCTTCATGGCGCCAATGCCATCAATTTTACAGTCAATATCATGTCCATCAGTTGCATCGGGTAATAGACGAATATTTTTGACCTTAGTCCCGACTTTAACCACTGAAGAAGATCCTTTAATTTTAAGATCCTTAATCACTGTAACTGTATCACCATCAGCCAGCAGATTGCCATGCGCATCCTTGATGACCACGGTTTCCTCAGTTGCTTCCCCTTCTTTCCACTCATATCCACATTCTGGGCAGATTAACAAGTCACCATCTTCATAAGTATATTCAGACTGGCATTTTGGGCATTGTGGTAGAGCCATAGCAACCTCAACAAAATAAAAAAATAAAAGAAAAAACAAAAAATTAAAGCTGAACTATAGCATCTTTGGGTGGGTTCATGCTCAAGCTTTAAAAGGATCTCCCGCTCGACTTAATTAACTGAACTTAACCATCTAAAATATGTGGATTGACCAGCCAGGACAAAAGCTGCAATGACTCCTGCCAGCTTAAGTGACATGCAGATGGTGGTACCAGATCCGGATAACCCACCTGAATAATATGCAGGCTGGTGCCTACAGACACTTTTTCAAAGATGAGCGTGACTTCAATTTCACCTTTGACCTCAGGTGTAGAAAAGCAATCGGTATAGCGCAGTAACTGGTTAGGAATAACTTCATGATAGGTGCCATGTAAATGATGCTGGGTACCAGTGGCAAAATTGGTCAAGGTGATTTTATAGCTGCCTCCCGGTTTGACTTCGGCATGCTCAACTCTGGCAGTAAAGCCATGCGGTGCCAGCCATTTTGCGATGGCATCTGGATGAATAAAGGCCCGGTACACCCGTTCCGGTGGCGCACTGAATACGCGATGCATTTTTAGGGTATAACTCATTTCAGCCTACCTTTTTTTCTTGTTCTTACTGAAAGATTATTTTTATTTATTATTCGGACGGATCATCCCGATCTCGTCGGCCTCAGTATTTAAATAACTGCCCAACATACTGTACGGCCTAAATATAATTGTTATCTATCTATTTTATAGGATGTATAACAAAAAACTACAGTTGACCCGACCAATACCGCAGGCCATAAAAAACCCGGCTTAACCGGGCTTAAATAAGGAAATTTTGATTAGCTGCTACGAAGTTTGCTTTCGCCCTCTTCTGAGTCGCCCTCATCATCATAGACATAAGCCATACAGCCCCAGCCGTCATATTCACCCTGAAATTCAGCGGCAATTCTGGTAAACCATTGTTCTAAGTCGACAATATTTTCATAGGTAGGTTGCATATAGACATGAATGGTAATTGTCCACTCCAGCGTATCGCTCTCCTCATCCTGATATAGGCTTATCTTTTGTTCTTCTTTAAGCAGATGCAATGCACAGCGGTCAGCCTGTTCTTCACTATTAAAGGCTATCGAGAATTCAATTTCATGGTCGTCCTGCAGATCATCACCATCCTGATACATTTGCCACAGTACATGACCATTTTCATCGTCAGGGAATTTGTCATAATCGCGTGCCATAGAGATATCCTTATTATGATGTTTTATTATTCGATTCAGCTTAACTTATTTTATTTGAATTATCGAGTACAGAATATGAAAAAAAATTAACTTTCTCTAAATAAACAACTGAATTTTATCAATATAAATTTAAGAATTTGAGAAAAAAAGCTGCATTTTCATCTAATTAAAAATACCTGCATATCAATCTGCAGATTAAAAAATTTCATCGGTTGATCTGTCTTTTTTAATTGTAGTTAGGAAGCGATCACTGCAGATGGCTCAGACACTTGATTCTGTTGAAGCTCAAGTAAAACGGCGGCGAATTTAAGCTCTTCCAGACGTAAGTTCAGATAAGACTCCTGAATCATGGCCTGGCTCAAGCTTTGTCCTTTATAGTTCATCAGGCGATAATCATCTTTTAAGGATTGCAGCATTTCACCCAGATTATGAGTATTTAACTGGGACAAATAGAATTCTGCCCTGCTATTAAATGCCAGACTCAAAATCTCGATGGTGCTCTTGCGACGATCCTCATCGACATAATTACAGCTGGCCACCTGCTGCTGTTCTTTGGCCTGCTCAATCTGTGTTCTGATAGTCAGTAAATGCCGGGCTGCATCAGTATCGTTGTAGCCACTAATGAGCTGATCCAGAAGCTGCGTGACCGGCAGATCAAAACCATGTTGATAGCCCTTGATCTTATGCTCGAGAGCTTCAACTACTTCTTGCAGTCGCTGTTGTTCTTTAGCCTGCTGATAATAAGCCTGTAAAGCTTTTCGAGCCTGTCGCTCAATATCAGCTTCGGCCTGAGTCTGTAAATTCTGTAAATACGCTTTGACCTGAGCGATATAGGCTTTGAGATCATCCAGCATGATGGAAGCATCAAGCTTGGTTACTTCTACGAAATTTTCGGCCTGCAAGCTGCGGTTAATAATGTATTGTTCGATGTCACAGATATCCTGATATTGTTTATATTTATTCAGTTCAGTTCTGGCACTTCCCAGTTGCATCCGTAGCTGGGTCATTTCATAATTTAATTCATCAACTTGTGTTTCATAATCAGCCAATTTACTGCGTGAATGATCCAGATTTTCCTGTAAGGACTGAATATTGTTTCTTGATAATTTCAGGCTATTGAATACCCATAGTAATACAATGATTAAAACACTTGCGAGAACAAAGAGCACGCCACTTAGCATCATCCTGTCCCTTACCCCTTGCACCATATATAGGCACTAAAAAATTAAAAATTTATGATGTTTTAAAGTTATTCTGCATAATTTAATGATGAGAATCAAAGATAAAAAATGACCATAAACATTTAATATAATTGATCTTTTAAATGATTTTTCACCTATAAAACCTTAATATTTTTATGCCTATCAATTTACTTAAAATGAATCTGTTGGTGATAATCAATTAAAGGGGTTTTTATTTTTATATCGAATGTTATAAGAACAAACCCCTGAGAGACTGCAAATCTTGATAAAAACTGAATAAAAATAGATAGATCAAACAGTTAAACTAAAGATAAAGTGATAAAGTCCCTTAAATGATTCCTGAAATTTTTCCGGGTACACTTTTTTAATTTCAAAAAATCATTACTTGATAAGACATGATTCAGAACATAATTTTTCTAGAAAACTGCTTAAATTCAACTCCATAATTTTCCGATGACTGAAATAAATTCTGACATTTCTGTTGCAGCTTACTAAAATTTAAATATTTATCAGAATCCATATTCATTTTTTGAATGCTTAAATTTTACTAAAATGGTGCAGGTGCAAGAATTTCAACTTTATGACCACTCAAGGGTTGAGTAAAAGTCAGTTCACTGGCATGCAAGGCCATGCGATTAAGAGGACTACGCGTTGGTTCCGGATGATAGATTTTATCGCCCGTAATCGGATGACCGATATGCAGCATGTGGACTCTGAGCTGATGTGAACGCCCGGTAATTGGCGTTAGTAATACCCGGCTGATGTCTTGCTCAGGCAGATATCCCAGCCGTTGATAGAGTGTTTTGGCAGCTTTACCCAGTTCAAAATGCACCATTTGCCGAGGGCGATTTTCCCAGTCAGTAATCAAAGGTACATCGACACTGCCCTCGGCCTGAATTTCTCCCTGTACCAGCGCAATATAGTGTTTGCTGACTGTACGTGCCTGAAACATTTTGCTGACCGCCACTTCAGCATCGCGATGTTTGGCAAACATCAGGATACCAGACGTGGCCATATCCAGACGATGGGTAATTTTGGCATTCGGATAACGCTCTAGTACCCGTAGATAAGCACTGTCATGATGCTCAGGCAAACGTCCCGGAACAGACAACAAACCGGCCGGCTTCTCAATGACAACCAGATCATCATCTTCATACAGAATATGCAATGGGTCTTGAGGCGGCGCGTAGACAAAGTTGTCGTTAATAGGCATGTGCTGTAAGCATTCAGGAGAAAACGCGCAAAATAACAATGTCAGGGAATACTGTCAATCCAGCCCTGTTACAGGATCAGTGCCTGACTAAGCTTTGGACGCTGCACTGATGGGAGATACTGAATGACCCGACTGATACTGGGTTTTCAGTCTGTCGAGATCTTCATTTAAAAATGCCATAAGATATTGCTGAACCTGTGACATAGTCAGATTGCGAAATGACACATAGTCTTTGTTTTTCAGGCTAAACAGTCCCAGAATTTTATGTTGAGCTTCGACTTCAATATCACTTTCCAGCCTGAACTCAAGCTGACCTGACGGCGCCAGTTCATTCAGTGTGATCTGAATCGACTGTTCAGCATCGGAGTCTGTTACGGTAAAAGTGGTAATGGCGGCTTGCATCTGTAATTGTAAAACCCGTAACTGTTGCCAGTTAATGGACTTGAAAGTAGAGAGAATTTCTTCTGCCGATAAGCTGCCTAGCTGCTCTGCTTCGTCTTCTTCTTGATGCGGATAACTGATTTCTAATTCATATTTTTTCATGGGACGTGCCCCTTTCTTATATGCAAAATTATCATAGCATTCTGTTTTATTTTTCAAGGATATAATTTGTGAGCAAATATTAAACATATTATACTTTAAATTATTTATATCAAATACTTATAAACAACCAGCGACATTAGAGTAGTATTTAAACATAAAATAGTCGAAAGCTATAGGCTGTAAATAAAATAGATTAGATATGTGATTAAAATAGTATTTATTTGAATCTCAAATGAATTTACAGCTATTTAGGAAGAATATAAGTGACTGGGTAGGGAAGGTGTTCAACAGTTTGGAGGAGAAGATTGTTTTTATGAGAGGAGAAAATTTTGAGGGTGTTGGGAAAACATCTTGATGGTTTACTTCAACTATCACTCTTTGTAAGAAATGATCTTATAGCCTATAAACTTTTGGTCTATAGCGTCCTAAGCCGAATCGAGACCTTTTGGGTTCGTACTGCACTCGCGTTTTGCGCCACTCACAGCATGCTACTCTTTTCGATCCCATCACACCCTTGAGATCTATAGTAGCCAAGCTGCGGCAAAATTAATTTCCTAAGATTTTTTAATTTTCCCGATTTTTGAAAATATTTTTCTTTAAATATATTTGAAGAAGAATTTTTTACCTTTCACCTCAAAATAAAGATCTTTTATTGCAGAAAGAGCAGAATTACTGGAATTTATCTTCATGTAAAACCTCATTCTGCTCTAAATTTTTTAGACCCCTCTATTCAGCTTTCCAGCCATTTAATCAGCCAGATAATAATCCACTGTAGAAACCACACGAACTTTCTTTAGATAAGGCGTATTGCTGTCACGGTCCTCAATGCTAAACAAACCTTGATTGGCAGTTTTGATTTTCCCGAGACGGCTTTGAGAATCCGCGGCAAACTTTTCTGCCACACTGCGGGCATTTTGCGTGGCTTCTTCAATCATGGCTGGTTTGATGTCATTCAATTTGGTAAAGATATATTCCGTTCTTTGCCCGGAATCATCACCACCAAAAGCAATGCCCTTTTTACCCAGAGCGACCAGACGGGTTTGCGCTGCACGGACTGCATCAATATTGTGGGTATAAACCGTAATGGTCTGATGCGCGGTATAACGTAAGGCAACATTGGCATCACCGCCGTATTGCTGGGCATATTTATCTGTAGTGACTGGAGAACCGGTGGTAATTTCTTCTGCCTTAAAACCCTCACCTTTTAAGAAAGCCTGAATTTGCTGGGTTTGCAGCTCCATGGTGTCATACAGTTCGGTCAGATCCTGACTGCCGCCACTAAAACGGATCGGCCAGACGGCGACATCGGCTTTCACTTCACGTTCAGACAGCCCTTTTACGGAAACAATCCGCTCATACTGTTTAATCTTGACCGCACTATTGCCCAAAATGAATCCGGCGATAATCATTCCCAAGCCGATCAAAGCCCCTAAAATCAAGGCAGGTTTAAACTGATTCATTGATCCGAACTCCTTTTCCATATTGTTATCCTGTTTCGAGCATTATAAGCCTTAAACTGCTCTGTGTAATGCTGATGCGACTATCAGTTTTATTTATTCCTGGAACTTTGGAAAGTTTTATCTCCTAACTTTTCCCCATCAAATATAGGGTAATTAGCGGAACCAGATTGAACAGGAATATCCCGACTTTATAAATGGCCATGCCGCTATAGTGAATGGCATCAAAAGTTGGATCTGAGAGCTGAAACCATTGACCATGCAATCGTTTCACCCAGTCTCGTGCAGACAATCAGCAAAAACCAGAGCATTAAAATGCTGTAATTCAAAGCCAATGTATAAAGTAAAAACCGACACCAGAAATCGAGATTCATAGTGATTCCCTGCCTGTAGAGCCATCTATCCTTAAGTTAACAGATTGATCAAATGTTCAGGAACTGCTGATTTGTATCTGTGATCTAAAGGGAAATGGTTTAAATATTTTCAGCTAAAAGTTTCAGTTCTCACTTCCAGCGATCACTTTTTAGCGTACAAACAGATGACGGGTATGATGATTGATATAGGCATTTAAGCCATCACCATACTGGGCCAGCTGTTTCATATTTTCCACATGCTGATAGCCCGTACTGCTATAACTATAGGTATACACTTTCGAAGTTTTCTTAAATTGAACCCGAATAAACTCATTGCCAATCTCATAATTGGCCACACCCGAGTCATGATTGAGATCAAGATAATGTTGCAATTGAGCAGCCCTAAACATGATAAATCTATAGTTTTATATGGGGTCAAATTGATCATTTTTCAAACAGGATAAATGATAAAACCCACTGTATAGCGGGTTTTAAATGACGACCAATATGTCTATAAATCTCATTCTGTACAGCACTTATGACAGCCCTCTACTTTCTCCCTCGGCCAGTTCATTCTTGCGCGTTTATAAGCCAGATCATAATTAGCAAAATATCCAATCAGAATCTGGTTATCAAATTCTGGCAGGTCTTCACAGCCTCGTGTTGCGTTATGAATATAGTGCACGCCTTGGGCAGACTCTTGTTCATCTACAATAAATTTAATCATTTATAGTTCCCCTAATATTTGTTTTGGCTCTAGACTAGCAAAATGATTATGTTAGTCTAGAATCATGATAGAAAACAGTAAATTAAGTCACTACAAGATTAAAAAAATTATTCAATGCTTTTGTGTTGATATTCCTGCTTCCAAA
>NZ_VPDK01000058.1:0-10915 GCF_013417725.1 Acinetobacter sp. YH12233 | reverse complement strand
TAAGTTCTTTATCCGACATAGACACCAACATATCAAACCGTCCGCTAAGAAAATTGCAACAGCGCATATTCTAAAAGCGGACATTTTTACTTTGGAGAAACCGGACATTTCTATTTTGGAGTTACAATCTCGTTTCGCATAACAGCCATTATGTTAAATGAATGATAATTGACATTTTGTTCATTAATACTGATATGCAACGAATTTTATTATATGTCACCCCTCAATTACAAATATAAATGACTGCTCGTCTAATCATCTCCATTACACAATTAAATGTTAAAATGCATAGCTACTTCATCTAAGATAAAATATATGTATCCAAATCTACAGCACAGCTTCGAAAACAGCGTCATTCTCGTTGTAGAAGATGATTATGATATTGGTGACATTCTTGAAAAATACATAAAAAATGAAAACATGCAGGTCATCCGTGCATTGGATGGACAACAAGCTTTAGAGTGCCTAAAAGCCAACTCTATCGACCTGATTCTCCTTGATATTAAATTACCCAAACTAAATGGCTGGGAAATTCTACAAATCATCCGTCAAACAAGTCATTTACCTGTCATTATGCTGACTGCCTTAGATGATCAAGTGAATAAGATCATGGGGCTAAAAATGGGTGCTGATGACTTTATTATTAAGCCATTTAACCCAAACGAAGTGATTGCACGAATACAAGCCGTACTTAGACGAAGTACAAGCCAAAATATGGAAATAACTAATATTATTCGTTATAGAAATATTGAAATTAATCCAGATCATCATCAAGTTTACATTTCAAATGGTCAAAGAAATCAGTTGCTCAACCTTACGTTAACTGAGTATAAGATACTGTTTTTGATGGCAAAAACACCGAATAAAGTCTTTACACGTAATGAATTGATCCAAAACTGTATGCCTGAAAGTGATGCTTTAGATCGCACTGTAGATAGCCATATCAGCAAATTACGCAAAAAACTTGAAGAAAATGATGTAAATGGCTTATTAATCAATGTCCGTGGCGTGGGGTATCGCTTAGATCAAAATCATGAAATTTAACTTTTTTAAAAATTCTGTTGGAATTAACTTCCAGTTTATTATCATGATGAGCCTATTCAATTTAGGCATTACGCTGTTATCTTTCATGATTGGCTATTTTGTTTATAGCTGGGCGATAAAAATAGGTTTTCTAAATACACAAGTTATTAATTCAAATGAATTTTCAGTTACCTCCGTTGACTTTATCTGGCTGTTTTTAGTGCTATTAACAGGCTTTTTTCTTTCTACTATCCTCGCCTTTAAATATGGAAAACGCTATACACAGCCAATTAGTGATTTAGCAGATGTTATTCAACAAATTCAACAAGGCAATTTAGCACTCAGAATTAAACAGCCACATCATGATATTCCACATGAAATCAAGTCTCTTATTGAGAACTTCAATGAAATGGCAAACCAACTTGAAGTATCAGTTAAGAATTCAACTGTTTGGAATGCTGCAATTGCACATGAATTACGAACACCTGTGACAATATTACAAGGTCGCTTGCAAGGTATTGTCGATGGTATATTTATTGCCGATAAAGCTTTACACCTAAGCTTATTGAACCAAGTCGAAGGCTTATCTTACCTTGTGGAAGATTTACGGACACTGACACTTATTGAAAATAAACAATTACGATTAGAACTAGAAAAGACCAATTTAAAAAATAGTATTGAAAAATGTCTGCAGATGTTTAATGAACGGTTTCATGTTAAAGGTTTAACTATTGTTTTAAATTTGACGGATAAATTGGTTTGCGTTGATATAAGAAGGATGGAACAGGTCTTTATTGCATTGTTCTCTAACTTTCTAAGATATTCGAATGCTGGAAAAATAAATATTACATCTGTAACCACAGCAGAACATTGGGTATTGACGTTTGAAGATGAAGGTCCTGGTATTGATGAATCGCATCTTAAACACCTGTTCAAACCCTTCTATCGACTGGAAGACTCTAGATCATGTCTAGATGGCGGTACTGGATTAGGCTTGGCAGTGATTGATGCAATTATTGAAGCACACCAAGGTCATATTTATTATTCTAAATCCAAAAACTTAGGTGGCAGCTGTTTTACTATTCAACTAAATCGTAAGACATCAACTCATTTATAATGTGTTAAGTTCAGATTAATACGGCTTAATTTAAACCATAAATTTAAGATAAATTGATGTCTGAACTTAACCATTCTGTTTGATGATCCTCAAATAAATTTCATCACAATGAATTCTCATCTCGATATTTAGCTAGCATAAAAAATACCACAATGGAGAGTATCCCGATGATAATCCCTGCTGTTAATAATAAATTAACATGAGCTGAACTGAAGGCAATTTTACCTGCGTTAATCAATGCTGTACCTTGTTCAACGGGTAACTGGCTCGCCACTAAATAGGTATCACCAATCGAAAGTCTGGCTTTTTCTGCTAAAACAGCAGTTAAATCTGACGGCACTTGAAGATGACTGCCAAATATATAGGCCATGAAAACACCAAATAAAGTAATACCTAGTCCTGTACCCAGTTCATAACCTGTACTTTCAAGTGAACCTGCCGCACCGCCCTTTTCTGCAGGTACTGAGCCCATGATCGCAATGGATGAAGCTGTTAAACCAATACTCAGTGTTAATCCAATCGAAGCTAAAATAAAGGGAACGATGATTCCCGGATGATGAAAATCTGAATAACTCAAACTGACCAACGCAATTGCTGCCAATATTAATGACATGGTCGCAACCAGACGGAGTCCAAATTTATTGGATAAAAAACCAGCAATAGGCCCGCCAATAGCGGCCGCAACCATAATCGGAACCATAAAAAGACCGGCTTGCAGCGGTGTTAAACGAATGACATATTGCAGCTCCATTGCCAAAGTTAACTCAACCCCTGCCAAAGCGCCTGCAGCAACCATTGCCATAATAATGCCGGCTAAAATAGCAGGACGTGAAAATAGCGAAAGATCTAGCATCGGCTGAGGAGAATTCAGCTGTTTGCGTACAAATATGGTTAATAAGCCGATAGATAAAACGACCAAAGGCAAGACAATCAACAACGACTGTTTACCGCCTAAGCCTGCTTTTAGTGCATATACAAACGAAATCAAACCGACAATCAGCAATAGCGCTTGACCAAATGCCCAATGTCCAGGGGTTATAGCTTCTTTTCGGGACAATAAGAAATAGCACATTGGTGCGACAACCAGCATGATTGGGACGTTAATCAGGAAAACTGAACCCCACCAGAAATATTCTAACAATCCCCCACCAATGAGCGGTCCAATGGCGGCACCGGCTGATCCGATTGTGCCCCAAATACCCAGCGCAATGGCACGTTCGCGACTGTCTTCGAAGGTTCTGCGAATAATACCCAATACACAGGGCATAATCATGGCACCGCCTAATGCTAATAAAGCACGTGCGGCAATCAGCATAGAAGCCGTTTGGGAAAATGCCGCAAGGACTGAGGCAATTCCAAATATAACCAAGCCAATCAGCAGAATCTTACGATTGCCGACACGATCAGCCAAAGTTCCCATCGGAACTAAAAGTCCAGCCATAAGTAATGGATAAATATCAATAATCCATAAGACTTGGTTACTTGTGGCACTCAGCGATTGGGTTAATGAGGGAACCGCAACATGCAGTACAGTCATATCAATCACAATCGGCAGAAATGCAAGCACGACAGCGAGCAATATCCACCAGCGTTTCGGATCAAGATTGGTAGCTTTCATGATTAAACCTATATTGATGGTTTATTAAATCAATTCTGAAATAAAGATGTAAATGAAAGATTTGTTGTGGGCTAAACTCGTTAACCCACAGCTTTTATTCTCAGTTTTGATGCTTAATGTGCCGCTTTACGTTTCGAGAATTTCTCAACCATGCTCATGACGACAATAAAGAAAATCGGTACAAAAATAACAGCTAGAATTGTTGCGCTGATCATGCCGCCAAAGACGCCTGTACCAATCGCTTTTTGAGTTTCAGAACTAGCGCCACTGGCAATGACTAAAGGAATAACGCCACAGGTAAATGCCAAAGATGTCATTAGGATTGGACGTAAGCGCAATTTAGCGGCTGCAACGGTTGCCTCCACTAAACCCATTCCTTCTTCTCTTAGTGCTTTTGCAAACTCAACAATCAAAATAGCATTCTTTGCAGATAGACCAATAATCGTGATCATGCCGACCTTAAAGAAAATATCATTTGGCATACCACGTAACATTACTGCTAAAAAGGCGCCAATCAACCCTAGAGGGACAACTAGCATCACAGAGAATGGAATTGACCAGCTTTCATAAAGCGCTGCCAAGACAAGGAAAACGACTAACATCGACAACAGTAATAAAAACAAGGTTTGTGATTCCGACTGTTTTTCTTCTAGAGAAATCCCAGTCCACTCATAACCCACACCTTTCGGAAGTTGTTCAATCAAATTTTCCATCTCAGTCATGGCTTGTCCTGAAGATATACCTGCTGCTGGACTGCCAGAAATACTCAATGATGGACGACCGTTGTAACGATTGTATTGTTGTGGGGAATGTTGCCAAATTGGAGTAATTATTTCAGACATTGAAACCAATTTACCGCTTTGACTGTTCACCTTAATCTGAAGAATATCTTCAATACTCATGCGTGATTTGGCATCAAGTTGCACAATGACTTGCTGCATACGGTCATGATTTGGAAAATCATTGATATACATCGAACCCATTGAGGTTGAAATAATATCGGTCACATCACTGAAATTAACACCTAATGCCTGCAATTTATCTCTATCAATTTTAAGCTGTACAGAACTGCCATCTGGCAAACCTTCAGGATAGACCTCCGCCACGATTTTACTTTGTGCTGCTAATGCTAAAAGCTGATCTTGTGCTTCTCTTAAAGCAGGCATGCCAATATTGCCACGATCTAATAATCTCAGTGAAAAACCAGATGAGTTACCCAATTCATCAATTGCTGGTGGTAACACAGACATGGTTTGACCTTCTGAACTTTCAGCCATCGCTATATTGGCATTATTCACGACTTCTTGTGCCGTAATAGTACGCTCTTCGAATGGCAATAGATTGGTAAAATACATCGCTGTATTCTGACCAGATCCACTAAAACCAAAACCTAAGACCGCCATATTGTCTTTAATCCCCGTTTCTTGGTCTAAATAATTTTGAAACTCAGCAACGACTTTACGGGTACGTTCTTGAGTTGCATCCGCAGGAAGTTGAATCGAAGTCATAAACCACCCCTGATCTTCTTCTGGCATAAACGCAGTCGGAACGTGTTTAAAACTAAAAATCAGCACAATGACAATGCCTAAGAAACATAACATTGCGAGGGTTTTATGTTTAATTACTTTAAATAAACTGCGTTCATAGCGATTGTTCAGCTTCTCAAAACTGCGATCAAACGATGCAAAAACACCCTTTTTCTGATGGTCTTGATCAATCGGTTTTAACATCGTTGCACATAACGCAGGGGTTAATGTCAGTGCAAGGAAAGCTGAGAATAAAATTGAAACCGACATGGTAATGGTGAACTGACGATAGATAATCCCCACTGAGCCTGACGCCAATGCCATCGGCAAGAATACAGCGGCTAACACTAAGGTGATGCCAATAATCGGATTGGTAATTTCCTTCATGGCTTTAGATGTGGCTTCAACTGGAGATAAGCCTTCTGTCGCCATAATGCGTTCAACATTCTCAATGACCACAATCGCATCATCGACAATAATCCCGATCGCAAGCACCATACCGAACATGGTCAGCACATTAATCGAAAAACCAGCAAGCAGCATGACTGAGAATGTGCCAAGCAATGCAATCGGTGCAACAATCGCCGGAATTAAGGTGTATCGAACATTGTGTAAAAAGATAAACATGACAATAAAAACTAATGCCATAGCTTCAAGCAATGTCATGATTACTTTTTCAATCGAGATTTTTACAAAAGGTGCAGTGTCGTAAGGTATAGAGAATTTCATACCATCAGGCAGTGCTGAACCTAACTGTTCAATTTTCGCTTTAACACCTTCTGCAGTCTTGACAGCGTTGGCACCAGGACTCATTTGTATCGCCACAGCTGTAGAGGCTTTGCCATTTTCTAAAATCGCAAAGTTATACATCTGTGCCCCGATTTCGACACGAGCGACATCCGACAGTCGAACATTGGCGCCATTTTGTTGAGCACGTAAACTAATTTTCTTGAATTGCTCTACAGTTTCTAATTGACCTTGAGCAGTTAAAGGAATAGTAATTTGTTGCCCCGTCAAAGCAGGAACATCACCAATACGACCTGGTGATATCGGCAAGTTTTGGTTTTGGATGGCTGTATTCACATCTTGAATACTCAATCCATAAGAAACCAAACGATCTGGATCGACCCAAATCCGCATGGCTTTTTCAGCACCAAAATTTTGGACTTTACCAACACCGTCAACCCGCTTTAATTCTTCAATCACATAGCGAGTCATATAGTCACTGACATCAATTTCACTATATTTGCCATTCGGTGAACTTAAGCCCACCATCATTAAAAAACCAGACGACGCAGCATCGACCATCAGCCCTTGTTGTCGCACTGTTTGAGGTAAGCGTGACTCAATGGCTTTAATTTTGTTTTGCACATCAATTTGTGCAAGTTCTACATCTGTACCTGGTTTAAATGTTGCGGTGATTGTTGCTGTTCCAGAACTATCTGAACTTGAACTGTAATAAAGTAAGTTTTTGACACCTGACATTTCCCGCTCAATCAAGGTCACAACACTATCATTCAATGTTTTTGGCGTAGCACCTGGATAGATTGCCGTAATACTAATCTGTGGTGGCGCAACACTTGGGAATCGTGCAATAGGTAACTTGGGGATGCTTAGTACACCCAACAGAATAATAAATAAAGCAATCACCCATGCAAAAATAGGACGCCTAATGAAAAATTGGGACATTATTGCTGTCCTCCATTTTCCTTAATATTTGTAGGTTGCCACTGCTTAATTTTTAATTTTTGCTCAGGCTGTATACGATCAGCCCCTTCAACAATGACTTTCTCACCTGCTTGTAACCCTTGTTTGATCACATAGTTATTTTGATAACGTTGACCAAGCTGAACAGGCTTGCTTTGCGCTAAACCTTTTTGATTAACAATCGTAACATTGGCTTTACCACTAATATCATGTTGAATCGCTTGTTCTGGAACTAGGAGCGCATTTTCAACTTGAGCTCGGCTCATATTGACTCGAACATACATGCCTGGCAAAAGTTTTTGATTTTCATTATTGGCTAAAATACGGATTGTGACATCACCCGTATCAGGATCAACTTTAGTATCCGAAAATAGGATTTCACCTGTAACGTTATAAGGTTTACCCTGACTATTTAGGATTTCAACCGTATGTTTGGTATTTGACACGTCACCTTGCTGTAAAGCTTCCTGTAGTTTTTCATAATCACTAATTGATTGCTTTACATCAACATAGACTTTATTAATCTGTTGTATTACGGCCATTGCATTAGTATCACCTTGACCAACTAATGCACCCTCAGTCACTAAGATTTCACCAATCGTTCCCGAGATAGGGGCTGTAACAGTCGCATATTTAAGATTAAGTTGTTGTCTGCTTAACATGGCTTGCATTTGCGCCACATCGGCTTTTGCTTTTTGATAATCTGCTTCGGTATTGTTGTATTCCTGCTGACTAACCGCATTTACTTTTACTAATTCAGTGTAGCGTTTTAACAGCACCTGCAAACGTGTCACCTCAGCTTGTGCACGGTTTAAAGTGGCTTGATTGCTTTTTACATCTGCCTGAAATATTTCAGAATTCAATTTAAAAAGCGGTTGACCTGCTTGCACATAAGAGCCTTGCTTAAAAAGTACTTTATCAACAATTCCACCTACTTGCGGGCGAATTTCAGCAATACGGTAAGCGACAACACGGCCTGGAAGATTTTCAATTAAATTCATGGAATGCGGTAATACCGTGATGGTACTGACAACCGCTGGTGGCATTTCTGTTGGGGACTGTTCAGCATCTTTGGCTTGTGTACAGCCGATTAAAAGTACAGTTGTAATAAGTATTGAACCTATTAAATGATAATGTGTTGACATGCTTTTTCAGAGGGGGGGTTTTAGATACTACTATTTTGAAATAGCAGTGTTTATGAATTGCTGATGTTGTGTGGAGATTGTGTGGAGATTGTGTGGAGAGATTAAAAGATTTATTTTTTAATGACACGCTTAAACAGCGTGGCTTGTAAATTAGTATAAATAATTTTGTTGTTCTACAATTTTGATCGTATCTTAGTTTTTTCTCATAGTTCATGAACTTTAAAATTCTAAACCAAGACTAATATTTATATAAGCAATTGAAAATACAATACATAGTTTCTTTATACACTTATGAAGTGAACTTTAGGTGAACATAAGTTAAATAGAAATTTTTAATTAGTTCAGCACAAACGTACAATCTTTAAGGCCTATAACTCGATACCGTTCTCTCTTTGATGTTTATTGCTATCTAATTGAGTGAACTCTGTGGAAATATTTCTTTATACATTAAGCGTTATGTATAGCCCAGGCCCTGTAAATTTTATGGGGCTAAATTCTGGCCTTACAGGTCAATTAAAAAAGACTATAGGATTTTACCTAGGCATTGGTTTCGCCATGTTGATCTTATTCGTATTGTTTGGCTATATAGGTGAAGCTGTTATTCCACATGGATTGATTCATTATATTGCTTTAGCGGGTGCAATTTATACATTCTACTTGGCTATAAAAATGATTAGGGCGAATGTAGAAACAACTCAACAGCAAGAAAGCCATCTAACATTCTTAAATGGCTTATTTATTCAGTTATTAAATCCAAAAGCCATTCTCGTCATTCTACCTGTTACGACAATTATGTACCCTGCAGCCAAAATCACAGGAATCATGATCTTGATAGTTTCTTTACTGATTTCACTTGGTGCTGTTGGCGCACCATTCACCTATGCTCTGGTTGGAAAAGTATTAGGCAACAAAATTGCTAATCCTATCTGGTTTAATCGGCTAAATAAGCTGATGGGTATACTCTTGATTTTATCAGGGCTTTTTATGTTCAAAGATTTTCTTAATGGAATAAATCTGCTGTAGGACAAATTAGCCGTTCAAATCGAACGGCTATCTTTTAATATTTATCATTTTCCATTGAGTGGGAGTTAAACCAAATGTTTTTATAAAATGTCTGGTCATATGACTCTGATCAAAAAAGCCTGCATTTAAAGCAGCATTAACAATAGACTCCCCTTGAGCAAGGTAGAACTTAACTGTTTCTAAGCGACGCATGATCATATAACGGTGTGGGCTAGTTCCAAATAATAATCGGAAATCACGAGAAAGGCTCCAGCGGTCACGATCAGCATGTTTCTCTAAATCTGACAAACTTAAGTTTTCATGTGGATACGCCAAAATACACTCACGCGCTCTCTCTGCTGCCTTGTAGTCAAATTTTTTGTTTTGGTTAGATGAAGTATCTGAAATTTCACACAGTGTAGTTGCCAAATCAAATAGAGCATCTTCCTCTTCTAGGGTATCCATATAATTATTTATATTATTTAGAAAGCTATCCATTGCCCTAAACAGGCGAATATCATTACTTAAGCCATGTCTGATAAAAGGCAAAGGTTTACCCTTTAAAATGGTTTGGATCATCGCTGGTTCGATGTAAATCATTCTATAGCGATAGCCATCTAATGTTCCTGATTCACCATCATGCTTTTCATCCGGGTGTAGAACCATAGTCATGCCTGGCAAGCTATGTTGCAATGTACCTTTGTAATGAAAGTTTTGAACTCCGGAAAGAGTCCTGCCAATAGCATAAGTATCATGTCGGTGAGGTTTATAAGCATAATTGGAAAGAAATGCTTCAATTCTTTCTAATTTATGATTTTGAGTGGGGGATCTCACAATCCAATTATTTCCACTGGAGAAATCAGGCATAATTGATGGCCAATTTTTCGTAGATTCTATTGTAGATTATTTTTCACTTTTCCTAAAATTAACATAATACACGTTATACGAAGTTGAAATGAAAAATGGAGCTTAAAGCTCCCTTTTTTACTAGTTTTTTTTAAATTGCTAAGCGTAAATTCAGTGCTTTTACGACTTTAATAACAGTATCAAAGCTTGGATTTACATCGCCAGAAAGTGCTTTATAAAGACTTTCTCGACCTAAACCAGTGTCTCTTGATAATTGAGCCATTCCTTTAGCTTTAGCAATATTACCTAAAGCTTTTGCAATGAATGCCGCATCACCATTAGATTCATCGATACAGGCTTGTAGGTAAGCTTGCATATCTTCTTCTGTTTTAAGATGTTCAGCACTGTCCCATTTGCGAAGTTTGATAGCCATTTACAGCTCCTCCTCTAAATCTTGTGCTAATTGTAGGGCAAGTTTTATATCTTTACTTTGCGTAGACTTGTCTCCGCCTGCTAAAAGAATAACGACCCTTTGCCCTTGCTTACAGTAATAGATCCTGTAGCCAGGTCCAAAGAAGAAACGTAATTCAGAAACACCTTCACCTACTGGTTCAGTATCTCCAAAGTTTCCATCTTCAACCCGATCAATTCGGACTTGTATACGTCTTTTTGCCTGCAGGTCTTTTAACTTAGTAAACCAGTCATCAAAGACTTCAGTGGTATATATTGAGTACATAAGAGTAATGTATCCTATAGGATACATTCATGCAAGAAATAAACTTGAATGTATGGGGCTACAACAGATGTTATTCCCAAGTAGAAATGTCCTACCTAATAACCAAATAGAAATGTCCTATATGGACATTTCCAAGTCAAGCACAGGATTTAGATTTCGTTGTTCAATCGCTGTTTTCTGTGCACGTCTGCTTGG
>NZ_VPDK01000057.1:0-10996 GCF_013417725.1 Acinetobacter sp. YH12233 | reverse complement strand
CCAAGCAGACGTGCACAGAAAATAGCAATCAAAGAACGAAATCTAAATCCTGTGCTTGACTTGGAATTGTCCATATAGGACATTTCTATTTGGTTATTAGGTAGGACATTTCTACTTAGGAATAACACAGGTTGATCTAAAGTTCTTTATTGCCTTGATCACATGATCCCCTAATTGCTGAGTATTTTTAGGATTTCCGGCTGAATTATTTAAAGAGACATTTAAAGGGAGGGCTATCTGCCTCAAAATTTCTTTAGCTGATGGTTGTTTTTCACCATCCTTATAAACTTCAATTTTTGCATTTTCATATTGTTTTATCTCATATCCATCATAAAAAATATTATTTAAAATCAATAGCTCATGATTATTTTCAACTTTCAGTTCTGTTTCAGTAGGAATATTTAACCCTATATTTATTTTTGAATTAGCTAAAAGTATTTTGTTATAAATACCTAAAATATATTTCCCTTTGTATTCTCGTGACTTAGCCTGAAACTGCTCCATATTTAAGTCATAGACTACTTCAATACAGAGGTCCTCTGGGTTAATTCTTAAAACAATAATTCTGTCCACTAACTCAATCGTTTTAAGATTAAAATCGACATGACTTGCTGTAGTAACAGTCTTAACAGAAATTCTTTGTCCAGTACTGGAAACTACATCATAACCTCTCTGATTAACTGAATCAGCTAATTGTCCTAAGGTCATCATAGCTACATAAAGTTCCCCAATTCTTCCTGTTAAATGCCTTAATTCTGCAATAGGCATTCCCCAAGAGAGTTCTTTTTCAAACCATTCAATAGATTCACCTAAAGACTTAATAATATCGAATTGGCTCAATGCCATGATTGATTTCCTATCACTTATAAATTAAAGAGCTTACGATCACGTTCATCAGTCAAATACTTGTCCATCTGTGCAATCAATTTTGCCCGGGCCTGTTCATCTTCTTCAGTGATTTTTAGCATACAAGATCCGATTAGAATTTTGTGTCTAGTATCATCTTTACGAGCCTGTTCTTTCTCTTTAGCACGTTCTCTTGCAAGTGCTGCTTGTCTTTGAGCTTTAAGCTGTTTCAGCTTTTCTTCCTGGGCTTTAATTTTGCTGTCTAGTGTTTCAGTAACGCTCATTAATCCAATACCATCATCCTGGGAAACCATCCCTAACATAAGCGCACTTGAATATGCATTCAAGGTGCTATATGTATAGTAATGTTTTCCTCGAAGAGCGCACTTATGCAAACTTCGTTTGCAAGTCCGATTGGGGTCTCCCCAATACCCCGACAACCGTAGACACGGTTGTATTTCACTACGTGAAAATTTAAAAGCGAAAAATAGGCATGGCGATTTACCACTTTTCAGTCAAAACCGTAGCACGATCAGCAGGACGTTCCGCCACTGCTGCAATCGCCTATCGGGCTGGTGAAAAGATCTATTGTGAACGTGAAGGCCGAGAACATGACTACAGCCGAAAAACTGGTGTGGAATACAAAGAGATTTATTTACCCAAAGACGCACCAGAACATTTAAAAAACCGGGAAAGACTCTGGAACGAAGTTGAACAGCGCGAAACCCGAAAAAACTCGACAGTTGCCCGGGAATTTGAAATCGCTTTTCCAAGTGAATTAAATCAGGAACAACGCCTGGCCATGCTCGAAGAACTATGCGCCAGTATCGTGGACAGACATCAGGTGGCCGTTGATGCCTGTATCCATGCCCCGCATACCGGATCCGGCAGTGATGAACGCAATTATCACGCCCATATCCTGATGAGCACACGCAAGCTCATTCCCGAAGGTTTTACCGAGAAAACCCGGGAACTGGATCAGAAACACAGTGGAGAAATCGAACACTGGCGCAAACACTTTGCCGATATCTGCAATATGCACCTGGACATGGCCGGATACACCGCCCGAGTCGATCACCGCAGCTACAAGGACCAGGAGAATGGTCTAGAGGCTACCCTGCACGAAGGGCCGAAAGTCACCGAACTGCGCCGGAAAGGGATTAAGACCGAAATCAGCCGAAGCAATGATGAAATCAAACAGAGAAATCAGGCTCAACTGCAATACGGTAAAAATATGGATCTGCTGATTGCTGAAAATGAGATCAAACTCAATACACTAAAAACTGAACAGCAGATCCAAATCAAAAATAGTGCTAAAACGCCACCAATTGACGAAAAAGCCCTGTTTGAAGAAAAACAGAGAGAAACCCTTGGCAAAGTGCTAAATCGCGAAATCAGCGCAAAAGACGCGAATCTAGACCTAGAATTTATGCAGGATGTTTTTAAAAAGGCCGAAAACACCTTCGGCAAGATGCAAAAACATGAAAACGAGTTCAATCAGCAGCTTGCCCAGGACATCGTGAAGAGTCGACTCAAGCAAAGTCATGACAGATTGCAAAGCCTGGTCGATCAACACAACGAATTAACCCAGAACAAACCCTTACTGTTTGGAAAAAAAGCCTGGGAAGCCCAACGTGACGAGATTTATCAGGAACACAAAAAGCTGAAAGGTCAGCATGAACACCAGAAAAAACATGGTGTGAAGGATTTATTAGACAATGAAAAGTTCAAAGAACATGCCTGGAAGCAGTACCAACAACAACATCCGGCCAAAGCCAAGCAATACCAAACTCTATACTCAACCTATCAAGTTATTAAGAAATGTGTGAATGAGATCAAAGCAGAACAACAGATGAAACTCAGACAAGAACAACAGCTCAAAGCACAGCAACATGCGCCTAAAATGAAATCTCGTGGCATGAGTCGATAAACAGAGCGAGTGTCTACGAGCGAACTGAGAAAATTTGCTCTTTCCTTTCCCTGATTACAAGCTCCCTATCCATTAATCACCTACCCTACAGAGCATCCCGCATGGGTGCGAACTTTCCAAGTTTGATCCCTAAACCGAGCGTAGCGAGAAAAAAAGCTGATGAGCGAAGCGAATTCCGAGCTGCTTTTGCTTTTTCTAAAAGTCACGAAAATATTAACCAAAAATTGCCCCAACGAATCGAGCGAAAGCGAGATTCAATAGAGTTTGAGCGTAGCGAAAACCAAGGGCAATTTTTTACTCGCTGGGCTTTTAATTATTTTTAAGCTTTTAAATGCTTTTAGACATGCTCAAGACTTTGTAAATAAAGGCTTCTAGATCTTATATGACTACGTTTACCTACCAATATGACTACGTTTACCTACCAATATGACTACGTTTACCTACCAATATGACTACGTTTACCTACCAATAATCTACATTATTTTTTTTGTAGATTTAACTACGTTTACCTTGCATTAATCTGCATATTTATTATTATAGATTTATATTCATAAGTAATAATGTAGACAAATAAAATGCGGGACTTAGTAGTTAAAGATAATGCCTTAATTAATGCGAGTTATAACTTAGACTTAGTAGAACAACGTTTGATCTTATTAGCTATCGTCGAAGCAAGAGATAGTGGTCGAGGAATCAATGCAAATGACCCCTTAGAAGTGCATGCTGAGAGTTATGTAAATCAATTTAATGTTGCAAGACAAACAGCTTACCAAGCGTTAAAAGATGCTTGTAAGGATCTATTTGTACGTCAATTTAGCTATCAAGAAATTAATAAAAGAGGAAATGTAGAGAATGTTTTAAGTCGCTGGGTGAGCGAGATTAGATATATCGATGATGAGGCTACAGTAAAGTTAATATTTGCCCCTGCAATCGTGCCACTTATTACACGTTTAGAAGAACAATTCACTAAATATGAGTTACAACAGATTAGTAATCTCAGCAGTGCTTATGCTGTGCGGTTGTATGAATTATTAATTGCTTGGCGTAGTACGGGTCAAACTCCAATTATCGAACTAGCAGAGTTCAGACAAAAAATAGGCGTTCTTGATGATGAATATACAAGAATGGGAAATTTCAAAGATCGAGTATTAAATCTAGCTATTGCCCAAATTAATGAACACACGGATATTAACGTCCAATGTCAGCAACATAAAAAGGGACGTAATATTTCTGGTTTTTCATTCAACTTTAAACTGAAAAAAGTCGTTATAGCTCATAACAAAGAGCAAACTGCTCTTGAGATTTTCTCAAAATTTACCGATGCACAGCGTCATCTTTTTGCCAGTAAACTGTCTGAGCTTCCAGAGATGAATAAATATTCTCAAGGTACTGAAAGCTACTCACAATTTGCAGTTCGA
The DNA here is from genome assembly GCF_013417725.1 of Acinetobacter sp. YH12233. NCBI lineage: Bacteria > Pseudomonadati > Pseudomonadota > Gammaproteobacteria > Moraxellales > Moraxellaceae > Acinetobacter > Acinetobacter sp. YH12233. The sequence continues at coordinate 6,802 of NZ_VPDK01000057.1, read as the reverse complement.
ATTTCTGAAATGCTACGAGATCCACAAAAATTTGAAGAACTACTCCCATATCTAAAAAAAGTAGGCTTTAATACAAAATAAACTTCATGTTCAGATTGGATGTTCACATAAACATCCTTGTACACGTACTGAGGGATTCCATTGAACACAACAAAATTTAGCGTTATGGACGCAAGTAAAGCCTTTAAAAAATCACGTACAACAATATACGAGGCTTTAAAAAGTGGTGAATTATCAAGAGATCATGATGGACTTATAGACTTGTCTGAACTTATCAGAGTTTATGGCAATCCAGTCGGTGTTCAGTCCAGTGCACGTACTGAACAAGTTCAAAAGGATGTACAAGTACACGTTCAATCTGAAGTTGAAAATGTATTAAAAGATCAAATTTCTTTACTCAAAAATCAGTTAGAGTTAGCAAATCAAAGAGAAAAGTCTTTGATGCAACATATTGAAGATCTTACTCATAGAATTGAGTTTAAGGGCACCTTAGAACAGCCAAAACAAGAAAATATTAATCAACTAAATGAATCTACTAATTCGAATATAGCAACAGATCCTCGGCCACAGACTGAGTCAAACTATGACGGATTGACTACTCCTCAGAAAGACAATAAACGTATCCCTGTTCCAGAACACGTTGAGCCTGAACCTAAAAAAAGGGGTTTCCTGAGCCGTTTTTTCCTTCCTTATGGTTAGCCAGGACTCCAGTTTTTTGATGAGCCAATTTCAGTGCAAGCACATGAAATAATGACTCATCAAAAAACTGGATGAGGTTTATTAAAACTGAATAAACTTGTGGAACATTGCTTAGTTATTGAGCGTGGAACACGAAAAATCACTGAAAAAGCCTAAGAGGGGATGCTTAGGCTTTTTTTACAGATATAAGACATTGTTTTAAAATGAATTTTACAGAGCATTTCGTATAAGGTGTATTATGTTAATTTTAGAATCTCTTAGAAATGATTCACTTAATCTATAACCATTCTTTAATAATTAATACATTTATCCTAGAAAGATGAGTGCCCTAAAAGTGTAAAAAAATAGTCACAAAAATTTCAAAATAGCTCGATATTATTTAAATAAAATTTATACTAATACTTGATGTTGTATAAGCAAATATAGCTAATTACTTAAGTTAGCAGTACAAAACTTTATAAAATGGTGTTTTACAGAAATATTTACATTCTATAGCCTTTAGAATTTAGCTATAGCACCACAAAGTAGATGTATTTTTTGAAAATTTAATTAGATCAAGGAAAAATCATGAGAATAAATAAAATTAAAGATCATCAAAAGCGATTATTCTACTGATGAACTCTATAAAGAGGGTTACTCATTATTATACGGACAATAACGATGACTAGAATATTTATACTGATGTTCGTCGTTGGACTTTTGAGCGCTTGTCATAAGCCTTCATCAGCCGATCAGTCCAAGATACAAGAATTACAAGTGATGTCCTTTAGTGAGCAGACCTTGGCGCAATTTTCTTGGGAATTAATCGAGGCAACAAATGCTAATAGTGAACGTATAGATTCATTATTTCTGGCTTCAAAACCTGACCAACCTATCACGCTAAAATTTGCAGAAAAGATGCTGTATATTGGGAATTTGTTTTGTAATATAAATTCGATTGGTATTCATTTTAAGGGCAATCATTTATATGCTGAACAACCAATTGTTGCCACAATGATGGGCTGTCCTGATGATATCAACTTACGTGAAAGTACGATGATAGATATTCTGGTGAATGCTCCCACATTATATCTTCAATCTCGTAAGGGGCAGGCACAACTGCTTATAGAAACACAAAAAAAAGAGAAATTGATTTTTAAAGGTGTTCAAGTCAACAAGTAGTCTAAATTCTTGCAGTACACTGATGAAAATCATAAGGTAAAGTTAGATATGAGGAAGCCCAATCATTTAGTTGGGCTTCTTTGTTTAAATATAATTTTAAGAGCCGGTAACTTATTTTCTGTAAGTTCCCTTTTACTATTTTTCTTTTGAGTATTTTATTAATCTAATTCTTTTACGCACTCAATAAGTATTACCACTATACCAACTCTTAGAAAGAGCTTTGAATTCCCTATTTAACATAATGGTGGTTATACGCAATACACTTGTATATTAATATAAAAATCAATCGCTTAAAAATTTCACCTTGGTCGCAAAAACAGTAAAAAGCCGACTTTGAAACAAGTCGGCTTTTTTATGAGCAGTTTTGGAATGTTTTGCCAATAAATTTGACTAAAAATTACGCTTCTCAACTTGAGTGATACAATTTTATGATACATTATTGTATATACAAATTTGAATGTTTTTTATGAAACAGTATTTCGAATGGGATGAGGCAAAGAATCGAAAGAATCAGAAAAAACACGATGTCTCTTTCGAAACGGCAAGCCTTGTTTTTGAAGATCCATTAAGGATCTCAATTCAGGACAGACATACCGATGGTGAAGAACGTTGGCAGACCATTGGGAAAGTAAAAGGCGTACTAATGCTGTTAGTAGCTCACACCATCTTTGATGAAGATGACTGTGAAATCATACGAATCATTAGTGCAAGACAAGTCACCAAGGCGGAGCGAGATAGATATGAGCATGGTTAAATACTCACGCAAAGAACTGAATGAAAAATTCAGCGACAAGCAAGATGCTGAAATTCAACGCTTGCTTGCTAAGGGAACGATTCCTGACGATCAGCTAGATCTCTCAGATATGCCTGAAATTACCGACTGGAGTAATGCTGTACGCCACAATCAATTCTATCGTCCAGTAAAGCAACAAACTTCAATTCGGTTAGATGCTGATGTGCTTGCTTGGTTCAAAGCACAGGGAAAAGGTTATCAAACACGTATGAATGAAATCTTACGGGATGCCATGCTAAAAGAATTAAAAAATCATCAATAAAAATGGGAGCTTAGGCTCCCATTTTTGATTTCGTATAAGGTGTATTATGTTAATTTTAGAAAAAATTGATAATTAATGAGTAAAATATGCATAAATTTTGGAAAATTTTTATCGGATTAAATATATTTGGATTCATAATTTCAATATCAAATTTCTTTTTCATGCTATTTTACCCAATTATATTTTGTATAAATTCAGCATCAAGTTTGCTCATTTATATAATCTTTAGGTTTATAAAAAAACATAAAGTTAATAATTTTTTGAATATCCTTTTTTCTACAATTTTAGTAATTTTTTTAAATATTTTAATAAGCTACACTTTTTTTAGTTTAGATAAAATGTCTCAGATAATGATATATGCATCAATCATATATCTATGTTTTCAGCTTTTAATGATAGTTCTGCTAGAAGCTGCTCTTTAACTCATTTATTTTCATTTAACATAATGGCTGTTATACGAAGCCAAAAAAGAAGCCTGGAAGACATCCCAGGCTTCAGATAATCCGTATTATGTTAATTTTAGCTAAATTTAACTATTCTAATTACTCTGAAATAAGAACATTTAATAAGAGGGGAAATAATGGGATTTATAAATGAAAGAATTAGTGGAGAGGATCGTATTGAATATGGTCTTGATGAAATAGAAAATAGTGTTCCTAGAGGAGTTTGGCATCCTGATAGAGATTGGACTATAGATAAAGAGCGAAAAATATATTTAAGACAAATATGGCAAAGTAATTCAGGACGAGAGCCTGAAAAAGATCCAAAATTTATTGATAGAACATATCATTTTTTTATTGATAATATTCTTTATCAAGTTCAAATCCATGATGATTTAGAGAAAGAAATAAAGACAAAAGAAGGCTATCTAAAGTCTATTTTAACAGTAACATCAATTAATCCAATGCAGAATAATAATGAAGAGTTAATGCAAATAATAAGAACACTATATGAAGCACTACTAATTAGACAAGGTAGTGGAATTTACTCCAATTGGATAAAAAAGTTTGATTTAACATTAATTTATCAAAAGTTGGAGATGAAAAACATGATCATCTGTAAGCGTCCGCTGAACCCCATGCCTATTTTTTAATTTGAGTTGGATTTCCAGCGATGTGGCAGTAATTCTTCTATTTGGGTCGCTTTATGCGTCGGCAGCCTTTTCAGCACATCACTTAAATAGGCATACGGATCCAAGCCATTCAGCTTTGCTGACTGGATTAACGTCATGATGTTTGCCGCTCGCTGACCACTGCGCAGCGAACCTGCAAACAGCCAGTTCTTGCGCCCCAACGCCCAGGGACGCATCTGATTCTCGACCCAATTATTGCAAATAGGTAGATTGCCATCATCCAGATAGCGGCTTAAAGCTGGCCAACGCTTCAGAGTGTAATTGATGGCCTTGGCGGTGGGAGAACTCGATGGCACTGTCAGATGATGTTGGTTGAGCCATTCATATAGTTGTTGCATCACTGGTTGACTATGCTGTTGTCGGTATTCGCGGCGGTCTTCCGCTGTACCATCGGTCTTTTTCCTGAGCTCTGCTTCTATCGCATACAGTTTCTGAATCAGCACTAATGCCTGTTCAGCGACCTGACTTTTCCCAGTTACATGCAGTTCATGGAATTTACGACGTGCATGGGCCATGCAGCCCACCTCAATGACCTGGCCTGATTTAAAGCGTGCTTTATAACCACTGTAATCATCACAGACTAGATAACCCTGCCAGCCTTTCAAGAACTCTGCAGCATGCTGGCCTGAACGACTATCCTGAAAGTCATAGATCACCGCCTGAACTGGATTGTACTGTGTAGTGGCATAGGCCCAGACATAACCTTTCTTCGGTTTTTTATCATTCTCACCCATCCGCATGATGGTGACCGGTGTTTCATCTGCATGCAGCACCTGCTGTTGTAGTACCACCTCTTTTAAGGCATTGGCCAGAGGTTCCAGTTCTACACCGCAGCGACCTATCCAGTCAGATAAAGTTGATCTAGAAAGTTCGATTCCCGCCCGCTGATAGATCAGACGTTGACGGTACAGCGGCAAATGATCGGCATATTTCGATACCAAAACATGGCTGAGCAGTTCAGGTGAAGCAATGCCTTTATCAATCACATAGGCGGGCATCGCTTGCTGAGTCAGAGTGTCACACTGATCACAGACCCATTTACCACGCACATGCTGTTCCTTATAGAACTGTGCCGGTCTGAAATGCAGTTTTTCACTGACATCTTCACCGATACGACGGAGTTGGCAGCCACAAGCACATTGGGTTGATGCAGGTTCATGCTCAATACGGATGGTGTGTAGATGATCTGGCAGTGGTCGACGTTTAGGTTTATTGGTTTTGGCTTTGTGTGTCACTGCATCGGTTTTATCTGCATTTAGCCGTTCCAGTTCTAGATCAACCGCGGCAATATCTTCTTCAACCGCTTCATCCCACAGGTGGATTTGTTTTGCAGTGAGATGTTCGTTTTTACTGCCGAATTTGTGCTGTTTAAATAGTGCGAGTTCATGCTCGTATTTTTGATTGAGAATAGAAAGATGTTGAACTTTAGAATCTAATTGCTGATTGGTGACTTCAAGATGTTGAACTCTGGCATCTAATTGCTGGTTTGATTTTTCTAATTCTTGATTTGATTGTGCCAGAGACTGATGCTGCATCGCCAACTGCCTGGTGAATTCCAGCAGTTGTTCATGGGTCAGTTGGCTTAAGTCAGGCAGCGTATTCATGACCGCAGTATGCCTGAGGTCATGAGAAGAATGAAATAGAACGTTTGGAGAATAGCAGAATGGAACAGCCTGGTTTAAAGCATCGTCACCACCTGCTGTCGTCCAATTCTCTGCCAGGGCAAACCTTGGATTAATGCCTGTAACTGTTCCGGGCTGAGGGCCACGGTTTCACCTTGGTGAACTTGAGCCCAGTGAAATTTACCCTGTTCCAAACGCCGGGCACACAGCCAGATGCCCAGTCCATCATGTACCAACACTTTCATACGATGACCACGTTTATTACAGAACAGGTAGGCGCAATGCGGTTTGATGTAGCCAAAGGCTCTCACCACCTGAGCCATGACAGTATCCATTCCTGCTCGCATATCCATGGGCTGGGTAGAGAGCCAAATTTCATTGATACGGATCATGTTGCCAGTGCCTTGAGTAATTCTGCCAAGGCAGGTATTTCTGATGTCTGCCATTTTAGCTGAATATCATTATTCGTATGAGGCACGGTGATACACAACGTGATCCTCTCATCAATAGGTTGGCTGATTGCAGCAGTGTAAGGCAAAGCAATAAATGCTGGATTCACATGAGTAGGATCCTGCACGGCACCCTCATGATGGCTGAAGATCCTGATCCAACGACTGACAAGGTTGGCATTAATACTATGTTGCAGTGCGACCGAAGCGATCGAGGTATTAGGATTTTTACAGGCATTGACAATACTGAGTTTGAATTCTTTGCTGTATGTTCTGCGTTTTTTAGCAACAGGAGGTGTTGCTGAATATATATCCATGTTCATGGATTAAGTCCCCACTTGTTTTTAGGTGGGAACTAAATTAAGGCTTATAGGATCGCTTGGTAAGGCTGTGTTAGCCGGATGCTTACGATCATCTCAAGTTCTTGATATTTGTAATAAAAAATTAATCACTAAAGTAAAATGATGTCAATTACTTTCATTTTTATGAAAAAAGTATTATGGCGACCAATATTGTGAACTCCTGATTTAACATAAAACCTCTTATGCGAAATCAGGTTGTAACTCCAAAATAGAAATGTCCGGTTTCTCCAAAGTAAAAATGTCCGCTTTTAGAATATGCACTTTTGCAATTTCGTTAGCGGACGGTTTGATATGTTGGTGTCTATGTCGGATAAAGAACTTA